>JADYZD010000311.1 GCA_020853295.1 Bacteroidia bacterium
CTGCCTTTTGTTGCTTCAAGCATAGCCCTATTCCACCAAAGCACCATAAAGAAAACTACAGCTATAGAAATAAAAGAGGACAACAAAACCCAAGAATCTATGTTTGCACTAAAGAAATAACAAGAGGCATAAACGTTAAAAAACATAATGCTCATTCCCATTTTCAAAGAACCTTCCATATCGCTTCCATGGTTGCGCATGGTAAAATAATAGGAATTAAAGTGCTCTTTTATTTCATCAGAAATGGCGTTTTCCGAAAAATACTCTGATACCGGAAGCAGCACCAGCACTGATGCCATGGCCAAAATACCAAATTTTAAACTGTGTTTTTTTATAAATTCAAAACCAAACAATACCATATTGCCTAGTGTATAAATTTCACCTGCTTTGGGAAAGAAATGTGCATCAGGTTTCAATCCATCGTAATTGCCTTCTATGCTTTTGTCTTTTCTAAATTTAATGAAAGGATAAATGATAAAATAATACAACATAAAAAACAGGGATAGAATAATAATGCTAGACCTAAGTGCAGTAGACAATCCCGTAAAACGTGTTAAATAACTTTCAATAAATGCTGCAAGAACAATAATGGGCACACATACCAAGAACATTACAATACTTTTTCGCGCTGCGTTTTGAATACTTCTAGTGCGGCTTAGGGTTCCGGGAAACAGCATACCTGCACCCAGCATTATACCGGCTGCACCTTCAATTACCATAGTTAAAATCTCTAAGGTACCATGTTGGTATACCGTAAGCACATATTCAGTGGCAAGCCCCCTACTGGTGAAAAGATAGGTGAAAGCACCCAGCATAATGCCATTGGACATGAGCAAGTACATGGCACCGATGCAAAATAGGGCCCCGAACAAAAAGAAATACGCGGCTACCCTAAGGTTATTTGTAGCAATGTGCTGAAACATAGCTCCAGGGCTTTCCTGCTTATAAACGGCCAGTGGATCGCCTTTGGCGATATTGGCTTCCGTCATTCTTACATAGTCATTCCCCAAAATGGTATTGGCAAATTCAGGGTCGTGGCGGGTAGAAAAGTATCCTATAGAAAATCCAATAAGCACAGTAAACAGTGAAACCAGCATGTATTTGCGGGCTGCAAAATTCATTCGTGGTGCATCTACGGTAAAAAAGGTGACTATAGATTTCCAATTTGCCCTTCTTCCCCTGTGCAAGGTATTGTAAACAGGCGCCAACAGGTTGTTCAAAAACAAGCGCACCGCCCTGTTTTTATAGAAAGTGCGGGCGTAAGCCAAATCGTCGTTGAGTTCAACAAATGCCGATTCCATCTCCTCTGCAGGCAGTTTTTCAGATGTTATGGCTCGTTCTATTTTCTGCCATTTGTCTAGATTTTGATCTATAAATCTCGACTCCCGCATAATTGGTAATGCAAGAATAAGTTTTTGTTGTGGGTTTTATACAGGCTGCTGGAAAAATTAATTTCCCACAGTTCGGTACTTTTACAATTTGAAAAAAAAGTGTAGGTTTGGCATTGGGTTTTGGCAAGCAAACACATCGATATCATCACCTCTCAAAATGTAGTCATTACTTATGATTTGGCAGATTTTGGGAACAGGTTTCTAAGCAATATTATTGACTTGGGGCTTATTTATTTGTTCAATTACCTGCGACAAATATTGGTATTGGCCGGTATTGGTGAATTTTTTATGGTAGAGAACATTATGTTGATATGGATTTACCATTTGACCATTATTACTTTTTTTAAAGGCAGAACGGTAGGAATGCGTGCATTGGGCCTGCGGATAATGAAGCCTATGGGCGGAGAGGTTGCTTTTTCCGACCTTTTTTTAAGGTGGATTGTAAGGCCCTTAGACATCACTTTTACGGTTGGTGCATTGGGTAGTTTTTTAATGTTGGGTTCTGAAAAACGCCAAAGATTGGGCGATATGTTGGCTGGAACGGTAGTGGTAAGAAGCAAACAGTCTGTACATTTTAGCCTTGCCGATATTTTATCTTTTCACAACAAGAACACCAATTCTCCCATAAAATACCCAATGGTTAGGCATTTTCAGGAATCGGATATGTTGTTCATCAAAAACTTGCTTCAAAATCAAGCGGGATATTCTTCTAGGGTGCATTACGAAGCCATAATAGATTGTGCATTGCACATGGGCAAAATTTTGCAATTGGAAAGCCAACCGGCTGATAACAAAGCATTTTTGCAGCAAATTGTAAACGATTACATTGTTCTAACGAGGTAAAAAACCTGTGTTTCTTTGGCTGAATAGCCCCATTTACTGCAAACAATTCTGAATTTTACTTTTGAGATGGTTTCTAGTACCTAATTTTGCAGCATATGAAACTGGTTACTTTCAAAAACCACCACGGCTCAGAAACCGGAATTTTGGTAAACGACGCCATTTATTCCCTGTCGAAAATAGACAATACCTTGCCCCAAGAAATGGGCTTGTTTCTAAAGAATTGGGAACGAAATAGCGATCATGCCCGAAAAATAGAACAGGATATTTTAAGCGGAAAATACGCTGAGCAAGGAATGCCATATAACAGTGCAGAGTTATTGGCACCAGTTCCACACCCCACCAGTTGCAGAGATGGGTATGCTTTTAGACAACATGTAGCGGCCGCGCGCCGAAACCGCGGTGTACCTATGATTCCGGAGTTTGACATGTACCCCATTATGTACTTTACAAACCACAATGCCGTGCAAGGCCCTGGTGATGTAATGTGTATGCCCGACCATTTTGAGAAACTGGATTTTGAACTAGAAGCAGCTGTGGTATTGGGCAAACAAGGCAGAAATATTAAAGCAGAACACGCCGATGAATACATAGCTGGATACATGATTATGAATGACATGAGTGCAAGGCGCCTGCAAATGGAGGAAATGATGCTGAATTTAGGACCTGCAAAAGGAAAAGATTTCAGCACTGTTATTGGCCCTTGGTTGGTGACTCCTGATGAATTGAGCAGTTTTAAAACCAGCCCCAAAGCTGGTCATATCGGTGCCAATTATAACCTAAACATGAGTTGCAAGGTAAATGGTATAGAGGTAAGCAAGGGTAATATGGGTGATATGGACTGGACATTTGCCGAAATTATTGAACGCTGCGCATATGGAGTAACAGTATGGGCAGGAGACGTAATAGGAAGCGGAACTGTGGGAACAGGATGCTTTTTAGAGCTGAATGGTACAGGAAAGCTAAATGATCCGAACTATAAAGAGCAGTGGTTGCAAAATGGAGATGTGGTAGAAATGGAAATTGATGGTTTGGGCAAATTGGTAAATACCATACGCCATGAAGGCAGTGATTTTAGCATTTTGAGCTTGAAGAAACAGGCTTTAGAGGGTTAAGAATTTGGTTTCATCCACCAAATAAATTTGGATTTTAGGTGTTAGTTTGCCATTATTGTTAAAAAAACAATGATGGAAAACAACGAAATAAACCCGTATGCCATACAAACCATTGCAAGCAGTGGCAAATGGATGCGGAATATTGCTATTAGCAGTTTAATTTTTATTGGCCTTTCACTGCTCTTTTATGTTTATCTAATAGTTGATGGGGGGGTTTCTGAATTAAATTTTGGATTAACACCTATTTGGATGATGATTTTAGTGGCAGTATTTTTTGGAATTGTAATTCTATTTTGTGTGCTAACGCTGAATACCGGCCGCAATGCCATGCAATTGGAACTAAAACCCAATAATCAAACGATGGAAAAATACGTAACCTCGTATTTGATATTGCAATATTTATTACTAGGTACTTCTGTCTTAGTGATCATGATTTCAGTTACTACATTTTTAAAATACTATTTATAACCTATGGAAGAGCACATCATTTTAGATGAACAAAATCAACCGAATTACAAACTGAGTGAAAATACAATCAGTAAATTCGAAAAGCTTGCTATAGCATTACAGATAACTTCCATTATCAATTTGGTAAGTGCAGTTGCAAGTTTGGCAGTGGAATTGTCCAAAGGAATACTTTCAAATGTAATATCCCATATCATTTCTATAATTCTTGGAGTAGGGATGTTGTATGCCGGAAATAGCTTAAAAAAATATGTACGTGGTCGTGATTCCTATGATTTCGACATGTATGCCAAGCACATCAACAATTATTGGATTACCATTTGGATTGTATTTGTATTGCTCTTGATATTGGTAGGGGTGCTTATCTTAATAAGTATATTTAACCGCTAATATTCAATTTCTGGGAATGAAAAATACAATTAATCCAGAAACGCTTAAACCACTAATTACAAGTAGTAAGTGGATGCGGATCATTGCGATTATTATATTAATTGTGCTTTGTGTTTTTATCATTGGAAATGTTATAATATATGCCATTGGAGGCAATAATTCAGTAATAGAAATTCTTAAAAATCGAAATTGGCTAATTTTAGCTATTTCAGGTTTGTTAGTAGGAATATTTCTATGCATTCAAATGCTAAGAACAGCACAGAGTGGTATTCAAATGGAAGAGAATCAAAACGATTATCAACTGGCAAAGTTTATCAATAACTATTATATTCTTCAATTTATCTTAATGGGATTTGGTGCAATACTGGCTTTAAACACAATATTGGGTATTTTAAAACTCAGCAATTATGGCAAATGATCAAATCTTAGAGGTAAATGACGCGGACAATATTATTTTAAAAGATTCAACTATCAAAAGACTGGGTCAACTTGGCTCAGTTTTTCAAATCACTGCCTATGTATATTTCGTTTATATCATTGCAGATTTAATTTATCAATATTATAATAAACACGAATTTGACCCGATTTCATCTATTGGTTTTTTTCTTTTGGCCCTTACTTTGTTTAAAGCAGGTAGCCATTTACGACATTATTCAAGGAGTAGAGAAGTTGAAGATTTCAAAAAAGCCACAATACAAATTGTTCGATTTTGGTCGATTATATGGATTGTCCTAATTTTTATGGGCTTCTTTTTCTACTATTTTCTAATGGCCAGTACCTTTGTAAGATAATCTCAAAACTTGAAAACTCGAATCCCCCATGTATACCAAACGAAGCTACCCACTAAGCCTTACTCTGGGATGGACGTTTAAGTTCATCGTTGTATTTGTTGGAATTTCCTCTATTCCAGTATTGTTGCACCAAATATTTGGATTTGATTTTATTCTGGTGCCTTGGTTGCCTATAGCTTTAATAGGTACAGCATTGGCTTTTTACCTTGGATTTAAAACCAATGCCAGTTACGACCGGCTATGGGAAGCCAGAAAAATATGGGGTTCTATTGTAAACGAAAGCCGCACTTTTGGCAGCATGGCCATTGCATATATTTCAGACAAAGAAGATGCCCGCAGGCTGGTATACCGGCACATTGCCTTTCTTACTGCACTCCGTTTTCAAATGCGCGACCGCAGGGAATGGGAGCACAACAACTTGCGTGAAGACGAAAAATACAGGAAAAATGCCGATATCGATGAATTTGAAACCGAATTAAGACCCAGTATTTTAAAGTTTATTTCAGAAGAGGAAGCCAATGCGGTTTTGGCTTGTAAAAATCCATCGGCACAACTGCTACACTTACAAATGGTAGAACTTGAAGCTTTAAACAATGCAGGCAAAATAGACAATTTTAGACATGCAGAATTGGGCAATGTGCTTCGCAGTTTGTACGACCAAGAAGGGCGCACTGAAAGGATAAAGAACTTTCCATTTCCCAGGCAATACGCCAGTTTGAATTTTTACTATGTATGGTTATTTATTTTGCTTTTGCCTTTGGGAATGATTGGGGAATTTGAAAAATTGGGTGAAAATTATGTGTGGCTAAACATTCCTTTTTGCACCATCATTTCATGGGTATTTTATACCATGGAAATGATAGGAGATTACAGTGAAAATCCATTTGAAGGTAGCTTTAATGATGTGCCCATAACCTCTTTGAGCAAGTTGATAGAGGTGGATTTAAGGGAAATGCTGGGCGAAAAAAACATTCCCTTACAAGCCATTAACGAAAACCATGTTTCGTTTTAACGTTGTACTTGATGATTATTTTTAAAGTATTCTTAACTCCCCTAACTACATCGTTAATTTTTGCAGTATATCGGAAAAGGAATATTTGAATGGTTGCCAAAGTATTTAATTTGAAGCACCAATGAGAACGAATCACGAAATCGACTATAAACTCTTCGGTGAAGAGATGCAATGTGTGGAAATAGAGCTGGATCCACGTGAAACAGTAATTGCTGAAAGCGGCAGCTTTATGTTTATGAACTCCGATATAGGTATGGAAACCATATTTGGAGATGGCAGCCGCAGCGGAGGTACTGGTTTTATGGACAAAATACTGGGCGCAGGTAAACGCCTATTAACGGGTGAAAGTCTTTTTATGACTGCATTTACCAACCTTGGAAATGACAAGAGCCGGGTTTCTTTTGCTGCCCCTTATGCAGGTAAAATCATTCCCTTAGATTTACAAGAGTTGCAAGGCAAAGTTATTTGCCAAAAGGATGCGTTTTTATGCGCTGCCAAAGGCGTAAGTGTTGGCATACAGTTTCAGCGCAAATTGGGTACCGGTTTGTTTGGTGGCGAAGGTTTTATTATGCAAAAACTGGAAGGTGATGGTATGGCATTTGTGCACGCCGGTGGGCATATTATGGAAAAAACACTGTTGCCCGGCGAGGTGCTAAAAGTAGATACCGGTTGTATTGTGGCCTATACCCAAGACATCGATTTTGATATTGAATTTGTAAAGGGAATCAAAAACGCCATATTTGGTGGAGAAGGTTTGTTCTTTGCAAGGTTACAAGGCCCTGGAAAAGTATGGTTGCAAACCCTACCCGTGAGCCGCTTGGCTAGCCGTATCCTGAGCTATGGTGCAGGCCGCCGCAAAGAAGAGGGCAGCATATTGGGTGGAATAGGAAATTTATTTGATGGTGATGGATTTTAATTGTCCATAACCAAGGATTTAATTTTTTCTCTGCGAACTCCAATTACCCCAAGCATCATAATAAGTACTGTAAACACAATAACTTGCAGTACCAGGGCATTATTTACCTTTGGAATCATTTCTGAAGCAGGAATGCTAATGAATAAAAGTATGGTGATTAAACCACGCGGGGCAATAAATACCAAAGGAAAGACCTTTATTTTAAGCAATTTTAAATGGATGGCTTTTATAGTGTAAATGGCAATACAAATGCCTAAAGCCCAAATGGCACTTTCCTTTTGAAACAATTGGTTGGTATCTATTAAAAAGCCAAAAAGCAAGAAAAAAAGCGAACGCACTAAAAAGGTAAATTCCGCTATAATTTCTCTGAATTTTGGCAACTCAGTATTCAATTTTTCGGGCCGTATTTTTTTGATTATTTCAAACCTGTTAAACAAATGAATGTTATTTAAAAACAGGCCAAATATGAGCACAAACAACAATGCAGGTAAATGAAATTGCTTGGAAATGGTATAAATTAATACAATTAAAATAATAATAGGGGTGTATTTTACATGGTGCCTAATTCTGCTTAATAAATATGCCAGAACCAAAGTGGATAGCACGGAAATAACCACCATATCCAACATTTCAATTAAGAAAACTGCAAAAGAATCGTACTCAATATTGTCGTTTAAAGTAATAAAATTAAAAAATACCACACCATAAATATCAGACAAACTGCTTTCATACGTGATAAAATCCTTGTAAGATTTTTTCATATTTCTTACACTGGGAATGGCTATGGCACTGCTGATTATTGCAAAAGGTATGGCATTGGCCAAACCTGTTTTGTACGAACAACCAAAAGCATAGTGAAATACATAAGCCAAACCAAAACTGATTAGAAGCAGGGGCAATAAGGCAATAAGCGCCGATTTTCCAATAAGTGTTTTCTGCGATTTGGACACCGTTAAATCCATAGATCCTTCTAAAACAATGAGCAACAGGCCAAAAGGTCCAAGAGAAGGCAAATAAACGCCCAGGTCTTGGTATTGAAGGTGTAGGGCCGATACAACATATTTGGCAGACCAACCCAATAGCAGCAATAATATTACAGCGGGAATTTTGGTTTTGGCAGCAGTAAAATCAAACAAATACGCCAGTAGCAATAACAGACAAATAAAAATAACAATAGATAAATCCATTTACTCTTTCTTAGACTCAAATAAAGGAAAAGCGTTGCTTTAAACCAAAATAAAAGGGAACATAGTTGCGAACACCCTGTTTATTTGTCGGTTTTCCACTTCACACCACAACCCACAGCTTTAGTGGTTTTAACGGTAACCTCTTTGCCTGCAATTAACTCATCCAAGGCGTTTTCAGCATACTTTTGATCTGCTGCAGTTGCATCTTTTGAATTGTTGTCAATCGCACCTACATATTTTACCACAAATGTTCCTGCCACCTTTTGGAGAATGTACACATGGGGTGTTTTTTCTGCTCCATAGCTTTTGGCAATGCTTTGGGTTTCATCTTGCAAATAGGGAAATGTAAATCCTTTTTCAGCAGCACGGGTTTTCATGCCCTCAAAATCATCTTCAGGGTACTGCACAGCATCATTGGGGTTAATAGCCACTACAGGGTAACCTAAGGCCTTGTATTTTGCATCTAAAGCGATGATGCGGTCTTCGTACAATTTAGAAAATGGGCAGTGGTTGCAAGTAAAAACCACTATGGCTCCCTTAACATCGGGCAAGCCAGCCAAACTGACCATTTTGCCATCCACATTTTTGAGGTTAAAATCCGCGGCTGCATCACCAGGGGCATAGCCTGTAGTTTTGAAGGTAAATGCCATGAAAAGGGACATGGCAACAAGGGTGAAAAGTTTATTCGTGCGTGTCATTTGAAGCGGCAATTAAATCTTTAATTTCTGTTTCAATGTCATAAAAATGACCAAAATTGTGGTACACGGGTTTGCGGTATAAGGGAGAAATGAACCAGGTGGCGGGCAAGGTACCTGACCAGCCAGAATCTACAGCATTGATAAGCTCATTCATGTCGGTTTCGTCTATGAGGTAGTGCATGCCTGGAATGTGCTGATTTGCAATGGTTTTGGCCACTCTTGCACTGTCTTCAATCATGTCAAAACTGATAAAAATAAAAACAATATTCTTGTTGGCATAGGCAGAATCTGCAGATCTAAAATGAGGCATTTCTTGCAAACAAGGTTTGCACCAAGTGGCCCAGGTATTGATGACATACATTCCTGAGTCGGGTTGGAACATTTTCACCATATCGGCCTTTTTGATACGTTTTACTTCTTGTGCTTGTGCAAATGAAACGCATAAGCAAAGCAATATCAGTATCTTAATCCGTTTCTTCATGTAAAAAAAGTTCTACTTCTTCCACCCTAGCACCCTTGCTTTTTGTAACCACAAATTCAAACTTACCTTGGCGGATGACTTCTCTTACACGGGGTATCTTTTCGCAGATAAAAATCACAAATCCGCCCAATGTATTGTAGTCCCCTTCTGGAATTTCAAGTCCGTATTTTTCATTGAGGTAATGAATTTCGTGGCGGGTAGAAAACAGGTAATGTTTGCTGCCCAATTCTGTTTCGGTGAGTTGTTCACCATCAAATTCATCTTCAATTTCTCCAAAAATTTCCTCAATTACATCTTCAATGGTTGCAATACCGGCAGTACCTCCAAACTCATCTACAACCACGGCAATGCTGCGGTGTTTTTGAATAAAATCGCGCAAAAGATCATGTGCCTGCATGCTTTCATTTACAATTAGCACCGGTTTTAGCACTTGGGAAATGGTTTCAGGATTGTCGAGCATTTCGCTGTGGTGCACAAATCCGATAATATGGTCTGTATTGTCGCGGTACACCAAGATTCTAGACAAACGTGTTTCGATAAAGCGGCTTTTCAAATTTGCCAAAGAATCTTCGATATCAATGGCAATAAGTTCGGTTCTGGGAACCATAAAATCGCGCACTTTAACTTCTTTAAAATCCAGGGCATTCCGAAACACTTCAGTATCCAATTCGCTGGATTCAGAATTGCCGGAGTGTTCCAGCATGGCAATATAATTATCTAAATCTACGGTGGTAAATACCGGAGTGGTTTCTGTAACTGTAGTTCTGGTAAGCAACCTGAGCAAAAATGCACTTACTTTTTTTACAAAATAAATGAGGGGCCAAAGCAACATTTGAAAGAACCGAAACGGCAAGGCAAGGCTGTTCAGCAGGCTATCGGGATTGATGCGAAATAGGCTTTTGGGTAAAAATTCTGCGGTTACCAAAACCAACAGTGTACTGAGCAAGGTAATAATGACAAAGCGTAAGGTATGGGAATGGATGTATTCTCCGATGGCGTGGTGGAGAATTTGATCCATGTAAATACCGTAAATAACCAAGGCCAAATTATTGGCTACCAATACAGTACTAATAAAATCAGATGGATTTTTGGTATAACGGGCCAAAATTCTTGCAGCATAATTGCCTTGTTTGCTGCGCAATTCAATACGCAACTTATTGGCTGAAAGGAAGGCGATTTCCATACCAGAGAAAAAGGCACAGGCAATTAAACAAATGACAACAATGAGCCAATTGGTGCTCATAAGGCCGGCCTGAGTAACTTCTAGCAATATAGGTGTCGCAGGGAGAGGGTCGGTCATAAAAAACAAATCTAATAAATAAATCTGAAATGCGTTTTAAAAAGGCAGCAATAAATTATGGTTTTCCACCGGGATTTCTGTTTAAAGTGGCTTCTTTTCTAAACTTTCTGGCCCTAAAATACAGGTAAACACAAGCACCGCAGAGGAGCAACATCAACCAACCTTTGCCTTCCATATACCATGTGCCTGGTGTTTTGATATTTCTTTCCCAAAAAACAGCAATGGCTTCAATTCCAGTAAATGCTGTAAATGCCAAACAAAGCAAGCCAATTATGTGGTATTTAATCATTTAGTTACTTCCTCCTTTATAAATTGTTCCCGTTACTTTTCTAATTTCCCAATCACTAAAGCTTTGATCGCTTTCCATACCTTCACCACTAATTATTTGGGTTTTGGTTTTAATTCTCACAAATTTATCGGTAGTTATTCTACCTGTTTTTTGGTTCCAAATGAGTTCTTCAGTAAGCATGGTGTCTCCTTTAACATTCAGGACTTCTACATTTCTACGCACAATAATTTTCTTTTTTTCAGTAAAACTAATTGCATATTCTGCCGTTAAATAACTTTCAACAGCGCCCTGTGGGTTGTAAAAATTTACTTTAATCCCTTTGGGCATTTCTATATATGGATTTACGGCCTTTTTCATACCTATCATCAATGGTGATAGCACTTTAGCGCGCAATAAACCGCTATCGGTGTACTCAATGGTTACGTCTTCTGCTGTTTCTTTGGTGTTTACACTATCGGTTTTTCGAGAACGGTAATTTTCAGTATCCCTATTGCTGCAGGAACACAAAAGTAAAACAGCACCCAAAAAAAGAAATGATTTCAACATCAATCAAATTTACGGCGTTGGAACCACACATCGCCGAGATTAAAGGATAAGGTGGTAATTAAATATTGTTCTTTAGCCAAACCGCTATTTAAGGTTCCTCTATTGACATAATCAAACCGCACATTGAGCATACTGCGAATTACAGTATTGTCGAAATAACGGCGGGTGATGGGCAAACCAAAACCAAAATAAGCTGCATTTTCTGTAATGTTTACATTGCTCCCTGATTTTGTAAATACGTTCTGTGTTTGGCTATAGCGCAGTCCAAAGCGAACTGGTAAAGGCATTTTTTTGGATTTATTCGGCTTTTCATCCAAAGGGTTTAGGGTGAAACTCAATCCATAATCGCTGCGGTTGGCCAATTTTTGAGAGGACTGAAAATAGGAGGTATAATTTGCCCAATTTTCTCGGTAATAATCCAGGCCAATGGCTATTTTATTTCTAAAAGAAAAATTATAACCAAAACCAAAACCGGCAGGCATGCTTATTTTTTGGTAGGAGCCTTCAATATTTAAAACAGTATCTGGCTGGGTATATCCTGTAGCGGTAAGGCCAAACACTTGTGTAAGGCGTTGGTTGCTGGCTTTAACGCCCGAATAAAAACGGTACGAAGCACCAAAAGTGTGCTTGGCACTATCAGATCCCAAGCGCAGCATAACACCTACTTGGTGTTTATAGCCACGAATATTTGCAGTGCGGTCATCATCAATAATATACAAATCGGCACTATCTGGAGCTGAAACCAAACTGCGGTCGGTGATTTGCCCGATTAAAAATGCACCTGAATAACCCACATTAATATGCTTACCAAAGCCAAAGGCATTGCCAAACTCAACGGTATTAACCCCACCTTTTCCCGAGTGAGATACCCTAGTAAGAAATGGGGTTGTATTTTCAACCGTATAATTGTACCCCACACTGGTAGAAGGGTAAATAGAGAAATAACTGTTCCATGAAATGGGAAAAGTACCTGTTCTTTTTTTGGTACCAGCAGAATCCGAGAACTGGGGAATATACCGCCTCATGGTTTTAAAGGCCAAGCTTAAATAGCTCAAACTGCCACCTTGAAAGCTTCTGGATTGGCCTTGGGTTTCAATAACCCCATAGCGGGCATTCAATCCAAAATCGAGAGAGGTATATTTCAAATTGCCCAAAGTAGCCGGGTTCAAGAAACTATAGGAATAAGCGCCAGTGTAGGTTTGACTTAAGTATCCTGCCTGAGCCAAATTGGTATTGAGCACTTCACCCAAACCAAAATTGCTATATGGGGAAATGGTGTAGTTTTGACCGCTAGACTGGGCTAACAGGTTGTATGACAATGTGCTACACGCAGCTAAAAAAAGGTATTTTTTAAAATTCATTGAATTTAAGACAATGCAATAATCCGTAGTGGTTGAGCAAAGGCTGGGCAAATATCCGGGTTTTAAGGTGATTCCCCAAAATCTGGGCATCGCCACCTGTAATCACCACCACTGTATTTGGCCATTTTTCGCTGATTTGGTCAATTCTGTCGTTCAATTCGGCCAGCACACCAAGCCAAACTCCAGACTGTATGCTCTGGACAGTACTTTTGCCCAGCATGGGTGCTTGTTCTGCCGAATTTACTAGGGGCAATTTCCCTGTAAATTCGTGCAATGCGCGGTAACGCATTTGAATACCTGGTGATATAGATCCACCGTGGTATTCCGTTGTTTCTGAAATAAAATCTACCGTGATACAGGTACCTGCATCAATAATGATGGTATTTTTATGCGGATATAAAAATAATGCACCTGCAGCTGCCGCAATCCTATCCTGCCCCAAGGTTTCGGGAGTTTCATACAAATTTTTAAAGGGCAAATTCGCATGGGAATTGAGGTGAAATACCTTGGAGGATATTTTTGAAAAATCCGGTGAAATATTTGATTTTGTGCTGCTCCAGGCAATTTCTTGCACATTGTTAATAGGCTCTAGTAAAAGGCTATCATTGCCCACCCACTGGTTTAGCGGAGTATTTTCTTTACTCCAAAGTACCATTTTGGTTCTGGTATTTCCTATGTCTACTGTAAGGCGCAACTGATTTAATACGGATTGATGGGTGCAAAGTTACACCCTTTAAAATTAAGGCAAACTGTTAGTTTGATGGATTGATTTTGCTGCATCCATTAAATAATCGCTTGCTTCTGGGCCGAGATTGAACAACAAATCCAAAGCACTCAATCCATCTCTAAATCCAAATTTATTCTCAAAAACCTGGGAATATTCAGGCAAAGGAAAGCTTTGAAATTGATGGTTGAATTCATTTGTAAACTGCGGTTGTATGGGCAATTGAAAAGCTTGGCACAGCAACAGAATAGATGATTCAATACAAAGGGCCAAAGAATCTGTATTTTCTTGCATTAGGGCATGAATTTTATAATCATAAAATTCATAGAAAGGCGATTTGCGGTATGCGGCATTTAAAGAAGCTTGGTGTTGCCTTTGCCAATTTTCTTGCGATGAAATTTTTACTTCATTGAAATCTTGTTTATGTCCGGTATGGGCAATTGGGATTATTAAATTTTGAACACCATTAGGCCCAGCAATGGCAATTCTATTGCGAAAGGTTTGTTTTTCAAAGGAACCACCCATGGAAACAGGCATGGCACCATTGTGGATGGCAAACACAAACCAAGATGAAGGGGGAAACAGAAATGGGGGTAAGTTCATGACAATTTTAGGGCTTTAGCTGGCAAATTATCGGGGCAAATTTCAAATAACTTAGAAATCGTTAAATTTAATACAGGATGTATTTTATTTGGCACCAACTCAAGCAAAGGTTTAAGCACAAAGTTGCGGTTTTGCAGTTGGGGGTGTGGAACAACCAAATGGGGTTCATTCACAATTTCGTTGTCAAAAAACAGAATGTCCAGGTCAATCATTCTGGGTCCCCACTTTTCCATACGTTTCCGGCCCATTTGTAGTTCAATTTCCAAAAGTTTTTCCATGGTTTGGGTTGGGGACAATAGGGTGGAAATTTGCAACACTTGATTGTAAAAGGCGGCCTGGTTTTCCATACCCCATGCAGCTGTTTTGTACATGGCTGATTTTTGAACTACAGGACCAATTTGAGTGGATATGAGAAGGGCGGCCTTCCGAAGGTTGGCCGCCTTGGCTCCTACATTGCTGCCAGTAGAAATAAAAACAATATGGCCTGGTTGGTGCATAGAAACACCGCGAAGTAAGCAACAGGTTTCGATAAGTGCAGCGAATTGCCGTTTAAAAAGGCATATTATTTGTTTTTATGCTGCTACCTTCGCATTGAATTACTTATGACTAAAAGAATATTTCTAGTTTGCAGCAGCGCATTGTTTTCTATTGTTGCATTTGCACAGCAGCGCATTGCAAGCTATTCTGAAGAAAAAACCGAAAAGTGGACCGTACGGATTTACGCCAATGACCCATTAAATGTGCGTGAATACACCTTGAACAACGGGATGAAAGTAATTACATCCGTAAACAAGGCCCAGCCTAGGATAAACTCCATGATTACGGTAAAAACAGGCAGTAAAAATGATCCTGCAGACCATACTGGATTGGCCCATTACTTAGAACACATGTTGTTTAAAGGCACCAATCTTTATGGCAGCGCCGATTGGGAAAAAGAAAAAGTATATTTAGAGCAAATAGATGCCCTTTATGAGGCATATAACCACAGTACGGATGAGGCAAAAAGAAAAGACATTTACCACCAAATTGATTCAGTAAGTCAGTTGGCAGCTAAATTTTCTATAGCCAATGAATATGATAAAATGTGTCAAGCTATGGGCGCAAGTGGAACCAATGCATTTACAAGCAATGAAATGACCGTGTATGTGAATGACTTTCCGTCGAACATGCTCCACAAATGGGTGGAATTGGAAGCAGAACGCTACCGCAACCCCGTTTTGAGGTTGTTCCACACCGAATTGGAAGCGGTGTATGAAGAAAAAAATATTAGTCTGGATAACGACAATTCTAAAGTTTGGGAACAATTGTATGCCAAACTATTTGCAGAGCACAACTATGGGCAACAAACCACTATTGGCACTATTGAGCATTTAAAAAACCCCTCCTTGGTTGCCATTAGAAATTATTTTAACCAATACTATGTTCCCAACAACATGGCAGTAATATTAAGCGGTGATTTTGACCCTGATATTGCTGCAGATGCCATTGCCGAACATTTTAAATACATGGTGGCCAAGGAAATGCCCAAGTACACATTTAAGCCCGAAATGATTCATGCATCTCCCCAAACTATTGAAATAAAAGGCCCTGATGCTGAATTTGTTACCATTGGTTACCGCTTACCAGGTGTTAATTCCAACAGTGGTAGAGATATAAGGGCTGCAAGATTGATTGATTTGCTTTTGAGCAATAGCAGCGCTGGTCTTATAGATTTGAATCGTGTTAAAAAACAAACCGTACTCTCTGCATATTCGTACGTAGATGTAATGAAGGATTACAGCGTGTTTGTTTTAACGGGCAAACCAAAAGCCGGACAAACTTTGGAAGAAGTAAGGGATTTACTTGTGGAGCAAATGCAAATGATTATCGATGGCAAGTTTGATGAAGAACAAATGAAGGCCATTATTCTCAATGAAG
>JADYZD010000312.1 GCA_020853295.1 Bacteroidia bacterium
AAAAAACTTTTCTAGAGACAGAACGAACCAACCGCTGGCAAACCATTGTTGACCCCACTGGGGCTGAAGGGGTGCAAATCAACCAGGAAGCTTGGTTTGGCATGGCTGAGTTGCATGCAAATTACTCCTTGCTATACAGCATGCGCCGGCCTGGAAACGGGGTGTATTTGTTTGTGTTAAAAGGCACCATTCAAGTGGAAGAACACGAATTGAATGCCCGTGATGCTATGGGGATTTGGGAAACCGATTCCGTAATGCTTCGCGCTACAGCAGATGCAAGCATACTGGCCATAGAAGTGCCAATGGCTTTGTAATACAGATAGAATAAAAACGGTTATTTCTTTTTGTAAGAGCTTTTGCGCGCAGGTGATTTGTACCTGTAGTAGCTAGACTTCTTATAACTGCGCTTTTTGTAAGGTGCGCGGTAGTAAACTTGTGGTGGAGGCGCTGAAAACGAGTTGGTATCAAAAACCAGGGTATCCTGAAGCAGGGAGTCTACTTTAAAATCAATTAAATTTTGTGGATTGAAGGCTTTGCCCATAAAGCGGGTTTCAAAGTGCAAATGCGGACCAGTGCTGTGTCCAGTACTGCCACCCAAGCCAATAACTTGACCAGCATTTACCAAATCACCTACTTCTACCAAGCGTTTGCTCAAGTGGCCGTAAAGGGTTTCAATGCCATTGTGGTGGCGAATAACCACACAATTGCCATAGCCGTAATACCACATGCTCATTCTTACAACGCCATCAAATGCGGCACCCACAGTATCGCCTGTTTTTACTTGCAAATCAACACCGGCGTGTTGGCGGCCACAGCGCCATCCAAAAGGAGAAGTCAATGCACCTGCTACTGGCAATGCAAAACCACAGTCACTTTCCAATACGGGAAGTTCCACAGTACCGCCCAAACTTTTGAAATCAAAGTTGTAGGGATCCAAGTGCATGGTATCCCAGTAGCTGTAAATATCGAAATAAGGATAAAAGCCTGGAATGATGGCGGTAGAAACAGCCTCAGGGCTTGCAATCCCATCGGTATCATGAAAATAATGGGAATTTTCTACGGATAAGGCGTGCAATTGTACACCGCAGAACAAAATACATACAAAAGCGGCGATTCTATAAATCGCGGAGAATCGCGCGGGAAGCGGCAACATCCTTTTCAATTTGTACGGTGAGTTCCTCAATGCCCTTAAATTTCTCTTCAGGACGCAAAAACTGTACCATTTCTAGCTCAATTTCGCAGTTGTAGATGTCTTTTTGAAAATCAAACAAATGCACTTCAATGGAAAATCCTTTGCCATCAATGGTGGGATTCCATCCAATATTTGCGGCTCCAGGATAGCGTTGGCCTTGAATATGGGCAAATACCGCATACACTCCAGAACTCGGAATCAACTTATACGGATCGCGAATTCCGATATTGGCCGTAGGGAAACCAATGGTTCTGCCGAGTTTTTTTCCATGAATTACCACCCCACTAAATTTGTAGTAGCGGCCCAGCAGTTCATTTGCCAATTGCAATTCACCAGCCAGCAAGGCTTTTCTAATGCGGGTGGAGCTAATGGCGATGTCTTCAATTTCAGAAGCTGGAATTTCTTGCACGTTAAAATTGAACATGTCTCCAAATTCCACCAGGTTTTCAAAACTTCCTTCTCTGTTTTTGCCAAAACGGTGGTCGTACCCCACAATCATGGTTTGAATATTTAAGGTTTCTACCAAAATATTGCGCACAAACTCAATGGGTGCCAGGTTAGAAATGGCATCGGTAAAGGGCAAAATGAGCATATGGTCGATACCTGTAAGTGCAATTAGGTCTGCTTTCTCCTCAATAGAATTGAGCAAGCGCAGGCTGTTGTCGTTTGGGTACAATACCAGCCTAGGGTGCGGATAAAAAGTGAGCAACATGCTTTCACCATTGGCTTTTTGGGCCGTGTTTACCACATGTTTCAATACCTTTTGGTGGCCCAAATGAACCCCATCGAAAGTGCCCTGGGTTAAAATCAGGTTTTGGATTTTAGGGACTTCGTTAAGGCTATGGTACACTTTCATTTGGAGGGCAAAGTTCGCAAATAGATTGAATTTGCAAACCTTGAAATTTCATTTCTTAAGGTCATTGCATTGTCAGCATTTAAACCTTTCACAAGATTGGCCTTGTAGAATCGTTATATCAGCATTCTCAACTATCCTATATTTGCTGTGTTGAAAAAGGGACTTTTAATGGTAATGGGTTGTTGCGCCTTGGGCGCGCAAGCTCAAATTGGGGGCACTGGAGTGTATAGCATTTTAAAAATGCCTTCCAATGCCCGCACCTCGGCTTGGGGAGGCTATTGTCCTGCCTATATAAAAGCCGATGTTTCTTTTATGAACAACAATCCCGCCTTGCTGGGAAATGCAGCATTAAATACGGTTACCAGCAATTTCAATACCCAGTTTCCGGGTGTATGGAGTGGAAATGGGGGGTATGCTACCAAGTACAAGAATATTGGATATTTTGGTGCCACCGTGGCCTTTATCAATTATGGCAGCATGAAAGCCTACGATGCAGGCGGGAATGCAGAAGGTGAAGTGGCCGCCAATGAAACGGTTCTTTCTTTGGGGTATGCAAAGCCCTACAATAAAAATATACAGTACGGCGCCAGTGCCAAAATGGTGTACAGCATATTGGCTGGCTATGTGTCATCGGCCATGGCTTTTGATATTGGAGCTACCTATACCCAAGACGATTCTATTTTATCGGCTGGATTGGTGATGAAGAATGCGGGATTTATGGTGCAGCATTACAGGGATGGTGAACGCGAACCCTTGCCTTTTCAAGTAGAATTGGGGGTGAATTTCAAACCCAGACATATGCCATTTCGGTTTAATTTGGTTGCCCATAATTTGCAAAAATTCGACCTTAC
>JADYZD010000313.1 GCA_020853295.1 Bacteroidia bacterium
CCATATCCAACAACCTTTCTACCACTGAAGGATGCATGCCATCTCTTGGTGGATCAGTGATTACCACACTGGGTCGGCCATGTTCTGAAACAAATTCCGCGTTTAATATATCCTTCATATCTCCAGCAAAAAATGAGCAGTTAGAAATGCCATTTATTTCCATATTAATTGCAGCATCGGCCACAGCCTCTGGCACATATTCCACACCCACAACTTTAGACGCCTTATCAGCTATATATAGCGCAATACTTCCTGTACCCGTGTATAAATCATACACCAATTCATCCCCAGTTAGACCAGCAAAATCCTTTGTGATTTTATACAAAACCTCTGCTTGTTTTGTGTTGGTTTGAAAAAAACTTTGGGGCCTTATTTTAAATTTTAACCCGCCCAATTCTTCTATTAAATGGTCATTTCCGCTGAATGCTTTTACATCCAAATCGGCCAAAGTATCGTTGCGTTTTTTATTTATTACATATACCAGTGAAGTAATTTGAGTAAAGTTTTCTTTCAACTGCTGCAACAAATTTGTCCTTACAGGTTCATCGTCTTCAGCAAAGCTCAACAACACCATCCACTCCCCTTTTTGGTTGCAGCGAGCCATTAAGGTACGCATCATTCCAACCTGCTCATTTAAATCAAAAAAACCAATATTGTTTTTGTTGCAATATTCTTTAATAAAGTGCGTAATTTCATTGATGGTTTCTGGCATTAAATGGCAATGTTTCACATCCATTACTTTATCAAACCTGCCAGGTACGTGAAACCCCAATGCATTTACATTCTCGGGATTATTTCTATCAAAATTTTCAACCCAAGCCCTATTGCTAAAGGTCAATTCCAATTTATTTCTATACTGGGTAATTTGCTGGCTACCAATAATTGGGAGCACCTCAAAGCCTTGTAAACCACCAATTCTCTCAAATGCATCTACAACTTGTTGTTGTTTAAAATTGAGTTGGTTTTGATATTCCATGTGCTGCCATTTGCAACCGCCGCACACCCCAAAATGTTCGCAAACAGGCTCCGTTCGTAGGTCTGATGCCTGATGCAATTTTGAAATTTTGCTTTGTAAAAATTTTTTCTTTTTGCCTGTAATTTGCAAATCAGCAACATCACCAGGCGCAGCATATTTTACAAAAACCACCTGATTATTTACACGTGCAATACAGTTGCCTTCTGCAACTGCCGGGCCTATTTCAACTTGTTCTAGTAGTGAAAATTGAATTTTTTTTCTGCCCAATTTTATTTCTTTTTACTCAAAATAATATCAATAATACCCGAAAATTCCCAGGGTTCTAGGTAACCCACTTGTGCATACCTCTCATCAGAAGTGCCAGGTGCTATCATGAAATATGAGGTAGGGTATCCAAATGTTTTCCCATAACCCAACCATACATGCAAATCAGAAGCTGCCATGGTTTTATCTCCAAAGGTATAGTTGCGGGCTTTTTCAGGGTTCATCTTTACCATCACAAATGATTGGTTCAATTTGGCTATAATGGTGTCATTTGAAAATGTTTTTTTATCCATTACTTTACACCAACCACACCAGTCGGTGTAAACATCAATCATTAACATTTTATTTTCTTTTGCAGCCTTGGCATAGCCACTTTCAAAATCCAACCATTCTATGGTTTCGGCCACTTTTGTTGCCGTGTCTTCTTCATATTCCGCTTTTGGGATATCTACAACCACCTTGCCTTCCGGCCCATGCATTTCAGCCCTATTGGGCCTAACTGCTGCGCAGGCCAGTATTCCAAATACAACAACTGCTAGTGGAATAATTTTATGTGTTATTGGCTTCATTATTGTTTCTAAATTAGTATGGTTTTTTGCTATTATTATTTTGGTAACATTTTGGTTTTCATGCTAATATCCAAACTTTTTGCCGAATGGGTTAAAAATCCCAAAGAAATAAAATCAACACCAGAGGAGGCATAGGCAGTCAAATTCAACATATTAATACCACCAGACGCTTCAGTTTCCGCCCTACCTGCTATCAATGCTACAGCTTCTTTGCACATTTCAGGTGAAAAGTTGTCCAACATGATACGGTCTACCGATTGTGTTGCCAAGGCCTCTTCTACTTCTGCCAAGTTGCGTGTCTCTACTTCGATAGCCAAATTTTTATTGTGTTCTTTGAGATATTCTGTGGTTCTTTTCACCGCCGCAGTAATTCCTCCAGAAGAATCGATATGGTTGTCTTTCAACATAACCATATCAAACAACCCTATTCTATGGTTTTCTCCGCCACCTGTTTTTACGGCCCACTTTTCCAAAATTCTAAGACCAGGAGTGGTTTTTCGGGTATCCAATAATCGGGTATTGCCGCCTTTCACCAAGGCAACAGCTTCATGGGTTCTGGTGGCAATTCCAGAAAGCCTTTGCATAAAGTTGAGCAACAACCTTTCAGAAGCCAATAAACCATGAACAGATCCGTGTGCGGTGGCAATTACAGTTCCTTTTTTCACAAAATCTCCATCATGGTTTAGTACAGTCAACCCTAAAGTAGGGTCAACTTTTTCCATAATGACTTTTGCCAGTTCTATACCGGCCAAAACACCATCTTCCTTAAAAATAATTCTCGATTCACCCAAAGTACCTTTGGGAATTGAAGCCAACGAACTGTGGTCACCTTCGCCAATATCCTCTGCAAGTGCCAGATCAATAAGCTTTAAAATTTGGGGTTGGCGAAAATCCATTGTGCGAAATTAGGTTATTTCAAAATCTTCAACTCATGAATTTTTACGCTGTTTCCAGTACCTCGGTAAAAAATATTCACTTTAAAAGATTCTTTCGCTGTTTTTAAATCCAACAAAATGAACTGAGCACCGTTTTCGCTATTTCCTTTGTTGGTAAGCGCTGCTTGCTTCGGTGCATTTACTTCAAAAAACTCTGCCAATATCATTTTTGCCTGAGACTTGGAATAAACACCCTCTTTTCCAGGAGTAGTTAGCTGAATGCTGGAACTAAAATATGTACTGATTTCATCCGATTTCCCTTGAGAAAACAATTTCACCATTTTATCACATTCGGGTTGTGTAAATACGGAACCCAGAAAAATGGCAACTGCAGAAAAAAACGGAGGCAACATACTCCCTATGCCTGCTAATTTTATGCCAAAACCAAATTCCGCACCGTGCTCCAAGCCAATTTTCACCTAAAGCCTTTGCAGTAAAGGCCGGCAAGCAACAGCATCTATTTCAAACAAACACAAGTAATGGCGTTATTTTGCCTTAAAAGCCCAGATGCCCAAATCTCTGCTTATCATGTCATTTAAATTTCACAGTTAAATCTCAACTTCCGCAACACATATGGCTCCTGTATTCAAATTACAGTAAAAAATACCCACCCGATGCCCATCCAAATCAAACAATGTCTCCGGATAAATGAGGA
>JADYZD010000314.1 GCA_020853295.1 Bacteroidia bacterium
TAAAATAAAATAAAAATGGGATTCTGTTTTATCCATTAGTTTTATAATAGCATTTTTTTTAAAAGAAATGGGTTGGCAGTGTTGTGCAAATTCTTCCCAAGCTTCAATTGGAGCATTAAAATATGGGTCGAATGACTGCTTTAAAATGGCGGCGAGCATTTTTGTGTTTTCAATGGTATCAAATTCAAATGTAGCCATATGAATTTTTATTTTGAAGGAATGATGAATATGGTGCCTTGCAAAAATTTGATTCTCTTCTATACTTGGTGAATATTTGCATTTTGGAAAAGTCAGAATTGGGGATATTAGGCGAAAAGGAATCGGCAAACTGGCTGTTGATGCACGGGTATGCCATTTTGGCCACCAACTGGCGCAGCGGAAAAAGCGAGATTGACATCGTGGCCTTGGATAAAAATACCGCTGTTTTTGTAGAAGTAAAAGCTAGGACAGGCACTTTTTTTGATTATCCGGAAAGTGCTGTAAACGCATCCAAACAAAATGCCATGATGCGTGCAGCTCAGAATTGGATGATAGAGAATCCCCAAATTCATTCGTTTCGTTTTGATGTGATTGCCATAGAATTTTTGCCCCATGTAAAAAAAATCACCCATTTTAAAGATGCTTTTTTCCCCTTGGGTACTGAATGAAATATCATTTCCGTGTCACGATGTGATTTTGGTTCTGGGGGCTTCGGCAATTTTTGGCGTAATTTGCAGTAGAAAATGATGAAAAGAATCTTAGGAATTGTGCTGTTTTGCTCTGCAATTGCCAGCGCAAATGCCCAAAAATGTGGAACAGACGTTCATTATCAGGAGGCCGTAAAATCTGACCCTAGTATAGAAAAAGCCAAAGCAGAATTCTTTGAGAGGGCTGCCCAATATTCAAAAACGCCGAGCAATAGGGCTGCGATTTACACCATTCCTGTAGTTTTTCATGTGTTTCATACCAATGGGGTTGAAAACATTAGCAAAGAGCAAATTCTGGATCAAATGCGCATTTTAAATGCAGATTACAGTTTTACCAACAAGAACAAAAACAAAATACGCAGTGTGTTTACCAATGTAGCTGCCGATTGTCAAATAAAATTTGAATTGGCCAGTATAGACCCCAATGGCAATTGTACAGATGGGATCAACCGCATTTATTCCACTTTAGGCGCTTCTGTAAATAGAACCAGCGAAGACGTAAAACAAACTGTGCAGTGGAACTACCAAAAATACCTCAATATTTGGGTAGTGACATCCATTGAGACAGATGGAAACGGCACTACCTTGGGTTATGCCTTTTTTCCTTGGATGACCCCCAAAAGCAGGGATGGAATTGTAATCCGCCACGATAGGGTGGGCTCTATTGGAACTGCTTTGTCTACTGCCGATAGTGGCAGAACCCTTACCCATGAAGTGGGCCACTGGTTGGGACTTTTACACACTTTTCAAGGTGAATGTGCCGACGAAGACAACTGCGACGATACCCCGCCAGTGGGTGGAACATTTACCAACGCAAGTTGCCCTGCAAATGGCAACTCCTGCAATACCGATAAGCCGGATTTGATAGACCAATGGGAAAACTATATGGATTACTCCGATGGGAAATGCATGGCCATGTTTACCCTAGACCAGAAATCCATAATGCACAGCAGTTTAACCACCTTTCCCCGAAGTAGCAATGTGTCGGCATCCAATTTGCTGGCAACGGGTGTTACGCTTGCTTCTGGGGCTCCATTGGCCAACTTTACTGCAAGCCAACGGGTAGTTTGCGCCGGTCGGCCTGTAACCTTTTACGACATCAGTTGCAAATCAGCTGTTACAGCCAGAAGCTGGACCTTAACTGGCTCTTCTACACCTAGCAGTACCCAAAAAAATCCGGTGGTGGTATACCAAACACCAGGCAAATACAAAGTTACCTTGTTGGTGCAAAATGGCTCAGGAAGCAATTCCAAATCAGTGGATCAATATATAGAAGTGCTATCTAGCCAAAACGGCATCAATCCCAATTTTGAAGAAGGGTTTGAAAACAACGACCTCAGCAGCCGCGGTTTTATCAGTGTTTCTCCAAAAGCATGGGAAGTGACTTCTGCTGCAGCTCTTACAGGAACTAAAAGTTTAAAAGCTCCAGTATCTAGCAATGATGCATTGGGAACCAATTATTCTTTTGTATTGCCACCAGTCAATTTGAGTTTGCTTAAAAATGCGGTACCAGGTCCTAAATTTACTTTCCGTGCTGCATATGCACCAGCGGTAGATCCGGCAACTACCCAAACCGAAATTTTAAGGGTTTATGTTTCAACGGATTGCGGCAATACCTTCTCCCAAATTATGGAACGCAGTGGCACCGGATTGGCGTACAATTCTGCACCCATTACCAATAATTTTGTACCCAATAGCGCCAGTATGTGGAAGTTGCTAGGCGTGTCTTCATTAACCAGTTTGGGCTTAGACACGGTAAAAAATGCCATATTTAGAATTGATGTGCTAAGTGCTCAAGGCAATCCCGTTTACATCGATAACATCAATATCAGTTCTTACAATTCGGGTGTGGAAGACCTTGAAACTGCTTTTGCAGATGTAGAACTCTATCCCAATCCTGGAACTGATGTGTCGAACCTAGAATTAAGCACCTTCGAAGGGCAAAATATAGAAATAGCCTTGTATGATATGGCCGGTAGAATGGTAAGCAGCATTTATAAAGGATATAAAAATGCAGGCAGTGAAACCTATACCATTAAAGCACCTTCATCAAATGCAGGTACATTATATTTTGTAAAAATTGCCTCAGAAAGGGGGCAAATCACCAAACCTATTACATTTGCACCCTGATTTTCACATTGAATGATAAAAAACCTCGTTATAGTTGAGTCACCTGCAAAGGCAAAAA
>JADYZD010000315.1 GCA_020853295.1 Bacteroidia bacterium
AATTGATTCGCAGAAAAACGGGTGGTGAAGCCTTTGCCCTAACAGCTCCGCTAATCACCAAATCAGATGGCACCAAATTTGGCAAAAGTGAAGGTGGCAATATTTGGCTCGACCCTAAAAAAACCTCACCTTACCGCTTTTACCAATTTTGGCTCAACGTAACTGATGAAGATGCCGCCAGGTTTATTAAAATCTACAGCCTTAAGGGAAAAGAAGAACTTGAAAACCTTATTGCCCAGCATACAGGCAATGAGCATGCACGGTTGTTGCAAAAAGAATTGGCCAAAGAATTGACCATTCGCACCCATAGCTTAGTTGATTTAGAAGCTGCAGAAAAGGCCACAGCTGTATTCTTTGGTAGCGGCACAGCCCGGGATTTAAAAGATTTGGAGTTGCCTACTTTAGAAAGTTCGCTTGAAGGCATGGAAAAATTCACCATTGCTGCAGATTTGTTGTCAGCCGGAATTCCCATTTTGGATTTGCTTGCAGAGCACACCCAGGTTTTTCCAAGTAAAAGTGAGGCACGCAAAATGATACAATCCAATGGCTTTAGTATAAACAAAGAGAAATTTACAGATGCTGCAGGCACAGTAAATTCCACAATGCTGTTGCACAACAAGTACTTGTTGGTTCAAAAAGGGAAAAAGAACTACTACGTTATTGAATTGGGTTAACCCAATAATTAAGCCTTTGTAAAGGCCAAATTCTCAGACATTACTTTATCCAAATCAGGCACATTCGCAGTATTGGGCATGGTGAGGGACAAATCATAATTGTTGTACAAATCCAGGCTGCTGCGTTCTATAAATATCGCATCTTGATATTCCCTAAAGGTTTGGTGGTACAATTTTTCTGGTGATTCTTCAGACACGGTGTCCGATAAATTGACAATGTTGGCATCCCAATCCCTGTATAATTTGTAGCGTTCAGGAACACTTTTCATTGCTTTTTCAAATTGCTTCAATGCCTTTATATACAAGTCTTCGGCCTTACCTCCTTCACAAGTGCGGGCATAATTGCGCAGTGCAATTCCCCAGTGATAGCAAGCCTCAAACAATTGTGGTTTGAATTCTGAAGCCTTTTTGAAAGACATAAATGATTCTCTAAAAAGCTTTTCCGACTTTGGATAGTCTTTTAACACAGCCACTTTACTTTGGCAAATTCCCTTATTCGTGTAAACTTCTGCACTCTGCGGTTGAATGGCCAGTGCCAAATCGAATTTTTGGAAAGATTCGGAATACAGGGCTTCTGCCGATAGGCCAGAACGCATATTTCCCAAATTCCACAAATCAATTCCCCAATTGTTGTAAGCCTCATACAATTCGGGGCTTTTTTGCAAAGCCAATTCATATTTGTGAAAGGCCTTTTCCAACAACTCAGAAGCTTGATCCAGACCATGAAGTAAGGCCAAATTGCCCAAATCTATTCCCCAATTGTTCATGGCTTCTGCCGAGTTGGGATTGATTTCAATGGCCTCTGAATATTTTTCTATGGCTTCTGAAAATAACTGGGCTGCTTCACCAGACCTTTTCATCCGAGCCTTGTAACGCAATGTAATGCCCCAATTTATCCAGGCAGTGGTAAAATCGGGTTTTAGTTTTACAGCTTGGCCAAATTTCTGAAATGCCTCGTTATACAGCACTTCCGCTTCAGCTTCGCGCTTTAAGCCAGCCAAATTCTTTAAACAAACCCCCCAGTTGTTGTAAACTTCTACCAAATCCGGTTTGTTCTTTAGAGCATCCTGGTATTTTTCAAATGCTTGTAAATACAGTTTTTCAGCCTCTACCTCACTTTTTGTTTCTGCCAAATTGGCCAAACCTATTGCCCAATTGTTGTAAGGCTCATGTTCTTCCGGATTGATAATTATGGCTTCTTCAAATTTTCTAAAAGCCTCTTCATACAATCGTTCACCCTCTGATCCACCTTTGGTTTTCGCCAAATTTCTCAGGCAAACACCCCAATTGTTGTAGGCCTCTCTTAAATCGGGTTTAATGCCTATTGCCTCCTCGTATTTTGCAAATGCTTTTTCATACAATTCTGTGGCTTTTTCTGCATCTGCTTTATCCGCTTGGTGTTCTAGCTCTGCACCCCAATTAAACAAGAAAAAGGAAAAGTACTTTCTCGCCTCTTCATTATCGCTTTTTGTTATTTGGGCCTTTAACCTGTTGTAGTTGTCGTAAATATTGTTCGACCAAGTTTCTCGGGTTAGCTTAATTAATTCTTCGTCTTCTGCCTTTTGCGAATTGGTTTTGGAAACACCTTTTTTCTTATCTAAAACAGGTTCTTCTTGTGTTATGGATTTGGCCAACCACTCGTCTAACGCATTCTCTTCTATTGCCTTGTCTACCGCCGCTGGTTTGGGTAAATCCTCTATCAGTGGTATTTCCTCTACTCTAATTTCATTTAAAGGTTCTTCTTTTTCTAATACAGACAATGCCTCTGGCTCTACTTCTGCAGCTGTTGGCTCATGAATTTCAGCAACAACGATAGAATCAGTGGTGTTTAAAGCTACAGGTTCTGGATGGGCATTTTCTAGTTTAGAAACCAATGCAATATGCCCCCGTAACTCGTTCACCAAACTCATGGGGTCGCTAATAATTCTTGGGGCATTTAACCCCAATGAATCCGATAAGCCCATAAAGAACGAATCAGCATCGTACCCTTTAATATAGCAAGCTTGTTTTTTAGTCTTTTGTAGAATGCCCCGCACCACATGGTCTTCTGGTTCATTCTGATTGTGTCCCACCCAATACAGCCTGTTTTCAAAAGTGCGCACCGATGCCAAATAACCAAAAACAGGGTCATCTGAGCCTGAATACCCCACTACAATTACCGTTTGCTTTTCAAAAGAATCCCCAAAAAAGCGCTGCATTTTATCCAAGTATAGTTCAAATGCATTGTCATCACGCAAATGCAACATTCCATCTTTTTGCCCATGCATATGGAAGAGAGAAATATTGCTAAAATCAGCCGATTCTGCGGTTTGGCTTGCTGTAAAATCAAAAATATTGGGGTATACGTTTTCCAATGCCAATGCACGGTGCAGCAAGGTATCAAAATTTGTAGTGATGATTTTGTCTACATAACCCGCTTTTACCATCCCGGCAAAGTACAAATGTGCCGCATTGAGCTTTGCATCAGCCACCAATTCTTTTATCAATGTTTGGCGTTGTGCGGTGGTAAGCACGGCCAAATGGTCTTCATACGTAACAGGGTGGGTGCGAGAACAAATGGAACTAAAATCCCTTCTAATGCGATGAATAATGCCCTCAGTAGCAGGTATGCCGGCAGATACGGACACGCCACTGCCCAGTACCACTATGGTTTTATGACCATGCTGGTAGTTCCAAGCCAATTGCTCCTTTACTTCAATAATGTCTGTTTCGATGTATGAATTCACAAGCCGACTCTTAGCTTAACATCAATACAGCAACATAAAAGTAACTGCTTTTTTTATCGCTTAACATTGCTTTTTTCTCTTGCCTTATGAGGGTTTGAGGGCCCAAAAGACTTTCAATTTTAGCAAAATCCCCCAGTAACAGCAATACTCTTAAGCGCTTGTGGACAATTACAAAACAACTCCAATTCTTAGGTATTGGGCTGTTTTTAATCTGGTTTTCATTCTTATAAGAATATTTGAATGCTCTCAATTAAACATAGATATTTGCGTAAGTAATTGTATACCTATGCTTTAAATCACTACAAAGAGAAAATAAAAACAGTTAAATTGAAAAATAATATCCCCTTTAAATTGCTGAAATACCGATCAATTTAGGGAAAAACAAAAATTAAATTGTCTAAGATTTTGGTCAGTATAGAATAAAATGGGTTTCAACATTTTTAGTATTATTGTTAAGATTTATATTTACTTATAAATAGTAGGAAAAGTGAAGCACATAAATTTAGTAATGGTTCGAATTTTATCCATTTTGAAAGGTAAATTATTCTTCCTTTTTACCCTGCTATTTATCAATTTAGGAGCCAAAGCACAACCCTTACATGCATGGTGGACCTTGAATTATAAGGCCATTGCAAGAGATACTGGTGTACAATTCATTCCTTGGAAACTGCAATATCCTACATCTGCTATTTTGCCCGATGAGAACAATGCATCTTGGTTTGATGACAAGGACTCGCTGCAATACTTTATGACAAATGGGGCTTTGTTTACAAAACGGAGTGATAGTGTTATTTTTGATAAAGTAAATTCTAGTAGTTGTTGGCAGGGTAGCATGGTATATCACGATAAGCTAACAGATACAATTTACTTTTGCGGTAAATATAATTTGGGTGGCTCAGGTTTTTCGCCATTGTTATTTAAAGTCCATCCCAACAGAAAAAAAATAGATATTTTTGAAAATTTTGCCCCAGGGCCAGTTGAGGAATGTATGGCTTTAATGCGCTGCATAAATGGCCGTATTTGGATGGTTTCCCACATCACTGATTCTGATACTTGGGTGGCAGTAGATTTGCGAACCCACCTTTCCGTGAAGTCCATAATAGCAAATAGTAAGCACCTGAGCAGTAAGTTTTCTGGGATGGTCTTTCATCCGTCAGGCAAATTTATTATCTATCATTTAGTATCTCTTGGCCGTGAGCCTTTTCAACGCAACATAAATATTTTAAACTTTAATTTATCCACAGGTCACATTGGCTTTCGTATTACTATTACCGTTCCAAATTTTACCTACCCAAACCTTTCTGGAATCGCAGGCATGTGCTTTGATACCTCTGGTCGGAATTTATATTTTGCTACATATGGTCAGAGTGGTTTAGCTCAAACTGTGGTTCTTGACTTCCAAAAAGCAATGGAACACCAAGATAATCCCTCATTTCGCACTTTAAATTCGTTTTTCATTAATACAATTATTAGTAAAATGACACTAGTTGAACCAGGATACATTTTTACTAACCTAAATAATTCCGGCTATGGTATTATCAAACATACAAGTGGTGCAATTGAAGATGTTGAATTTGTTGTCCGTTCCAGACCAAATATTAACGATGAATCTTCATTTTCAGGTGGCCCAGAGGCTTCTATAGAACAAATTACCTTGCCGGCTTTTGATACCATAACATTTTTTAATGCACCAATTGCCATAACTGCTGAAACTTTCTTTATACCTAACGCATTTACCCCCTCGGGCGATTTTTTAAATGACGGTTTTGGGGTTTACCACCACCCATTGCTTTTCTTTTCCAAATTTTCTCTTACCATTTACAACAGGTGGGGTGGCATTGTATTTCACTCTACTGACCCTGAAGCCTTTTGGGATGGCAATTACAAAGGCAAACCATGTCCAGAAGGTACATATTGTTACACTTTCAGGTACCAAATTGGACAGGGAAATGAAAATAAAAAACAAGGCTGCGTGCAATTGTTGCGCAGAAATGATGAATAAAGTAATACTTTTATAAACATTTTGGTCAGTTAAACACCTGCCATCACTGCCCAATTTTCATGGATTTGTAAGCCTCTTTTTGGGATTTTAAAAAGTCCAATCCAAAAATGAGTCCTACAATCAGTGCAATGCCCAATACAATGCCTACCACGCCCATAAACAATCCGTTGTTCAGCGGTTGAGGCCATTTGGATTCAAGAGGCAAACGTATATCATCCACCACAGAAATAAATGGTTTGTTGCGTTCCATATTTATTGATGCTGCATTTAATGCTGCTACACTTTCGCTGTATTGTTCGTTTAAAATACCAATATCGGTCCTGGCCTGTGTTTCAGGCACCATACTGCGCTTCATTACCCTGCCAAATCCTTTGTCTTGCATACTTGCCAAACCATAGGTTCTGCCTGTAAGCAATGCCAATATTGAGTCCTTTTTTTGCCTGGCAAACTTTACCAAACTGCTTGCCCTTTCCACTTTCTTATCTACATAAAACTTGCTTATGGTATTTAAGTGGGTCTCTAAAAACAATTTGGTAAACTGCTCACTATTGGAACTAAATGTCATGGTAATTAAGCCCGATTCCATTACAGTGGGCTTTAAACTCAATTTTATTTGATTGCTATATGTGCGCAACAAATAATCCAATTCTTTGTCCTTACCTATGGTGTAATCTTTAGAAAAAAAGTACCCCGATAATTTTGCATTTTTATTCTTTATCCATGCCTGCCTAATTCCCATTTCTTGAATAAACATGTTCACCAAAACTATGGGTTTGTTGTCTATCATTACTTCTTGCAATAAGGTTTGCTCTACCAATTTATTGGAAGTAGCAAGGTCCACCATAATCGCCTTATTATTACTGGGACTTTGGCCGCTAAGTGCCATTAAAATCTGGCTACCAGGCCCTGCACCTTTAGAACCTTCATTGATGATTTCATCCTCCAGCATAAAGGTAATTTTGGTAGAAAATACCGGTTTTTTGCCCCTTTCCATAAAATAGGCAATAACAAAAAACAACACACCCAAAATAGCAGGAACCAAAATGTACTTCTTAGCCCGCTTTACAATTGGCCATATTTTTACTTCAAGTAATTCGTAAAAATTGGTTTGGGTATTTTTTATTTCTGCACTCATTTTGCTGTTGCAATTTTATAGATACCTATTAGGGAAAGAACTGCTGTCGCCCTTGTCAAGAATTTGTTCAATGCTTGATCTATATTAAATTTACTCTTGGCTCCAGCAGTTTCCTTGCTATTTACTACCACTGTGCTGCCCTCTGTTACCCTTGGCGTTACCCTAAATAAAATGTAATTGTGCGAACCCACCCTTGCACCACTGGCATGTACCACTACAATACTTCTTCTGTCGCTGGTTTTGGTAAATCCACCACCAAAGTTTTTAATGTAATACCGGGCCCTCTTTCCTTTCTTATAATAGGCCCCAACATCTGGACCTTCTATATTCATATCGCCCGAAAGCACCACCAAACTTTCAGCAAATGGCACAATAATTTGGTCGCCTCCTTTTACAATTAAATTGAAGTTCGATTTTTTTCTTCTCATGGCTTTTCTAACACTGGGTACCACCAACATAGAGTCGCCATTTTTCTTAATCCTTATCATGCTAATTCCATCAATCATGGCGTCTGGACGCAAGCCCCCAGCCCTAGTGATCAAAGAATTTAATTTTTCATCTTCACCTTGCAATGCATAAAATCCAGGGTATTTAACTGCACCTTGTATATACACCAATTTCAAAGGAATAAAATTGGGGTTTTTGCGAATAAATACCTTATCAAATGGTTGCAATTTAAACGTGGTAAGACCTGAATCCAACAATAAATTATCTGTAATTCTGGTAACGATTACTTGTGGTTTTAAAAACTTATAAGTGCCATTTTCTACAAATAAATTTCGCACCACTTCTACTTGTGTACCGGCACTTACAAACTCAAGTCCACCTGCCAAATCTACAATATTTTGTAGGGTCATATTGTCGGCATATTGGTATTCTCCCTGTTTTCTAACCTCTCCATAAATAGCCACATTAAAATCGGTTTTTAATTCTGTTAAAGAAAAAACCCTGAGTACATCATTTCTGCCTACAACAATATCGTTAGATGAACCCGGATTCTTCAATATTTCTTCCAAATTAATGGTTTGTGCTGTTTTCAAGCCGGTTTTCAAATCCTCATGCATAATCAATGCACGTTTGGTATAGGCAGTTGATTCAAGGCCACCAGACATATTTATCAAATCTGATACCCTAGTATTTTCGGCAAATTCAGCACTACTAGGGCGCTTTACAGCACCCTGAACATCCATTTTATAGAGTTTCAAAAATTCCGACCTGGAGTATATGGTTACCTCGTCTTTGGGCAATATTTCAAAATCATATTTATCTCCTTTTTCTTGCACCTCTCCAGGGTTAAAAGGAATCAATTCTTTTTCAAAATCACCTTTGGTGCGAATAATAAATCCTTTCATTTTATCGGCATCCTCAGTAAGTCCGCCAGCCATAAACAACAATTCGCCCAGCTTTAATCCTGAAATATAATTTGCAGTTATTGGCCTGTAAACTGCACCACTAATTTTTACTTTGTTAAATTTCTGAATTTCGGTATTGCTAAAAATAAAAATACTATCACGGTCATTCACCACCAAATCTGCTGCGCTGCCTTTGGTTTTCATAATTTCGGCAGGACTAAAAGTGATGTAAGTTTTGGTATAATCTTTATTGGTACGTACCAAATATCCACGGTCTACATAAGCATCTGTGGTCAATCCATTTGCATTTTTTATCAGCGAACTGATGCGCATACCTTCTCTAATTCTATAAGAACCCGGTACACTTACGGCGCCAGAAATCAACACTGCATATTGGTTGTCTTGCGATATGGATTTAAAGTTTACAAACTCCCCGCCGTTCAGAATAAAATCTTTGCCCTTTTTTCTAAGGCTGTCTAAATTTACACTTACCACCTCATAGGCATTGCCACGGATGCGGCTTACCAGCACATCACCAAAATAAGTATTTGGCATAGCCCCACCTGCAAATTGCAATAGGTCTAGCAAACCCTCACCGTTTTTCAATTCATATTTACCTGGCCTGCGCACACTGCCATTTACAGATATTACATTTTGTGCAGGCATTACCAATATGTAATCGTTGTTTTGCAAAAACACATCGCGTTGGTGAAGCACATTGTTAAAGTATTCATAAGCATCAAAAGAGTCGCGTATTTTTCCATCCCTTTTAATGTATATATTTCTTACCGATCCAATATCACTTGGGCCGCCCATTGAGGCCAATGCATTAAATGCAGAATTCGTTGCAGGAAAAGTATAAGAACCTGGTGCAAATACTTCGCCCAAAATGGTAACCGAAACCAATCGCGGACGGGTAACTGTTACTGAAAAAGAGCTTTCATCACCACCCAATGACAATCTGCTGCCAATCATAGATTTGGCCTGTTTTAATGTAAGCCCTTTTACAAATATTTTTTGGTACCCCGAAATATCAATAGAACCCGCATCGGAAACCGTATAGCTTTTGCTCCAATACCGATAACCCCACACCTCTAACTGCACCACATCACCCGTTCCCAAAACATAGTTTTCTGTGGCTACCACTTCATCACTTTTTTGAAACAGTTTAAAGGTACCATCTCTAAAAAACTGTTGCCCATAAATTACGGCATCGGGGTATTTTTGGGATTTGGTAGACCTTTCTACCGCTGTTAATTCTTGCTCTAGTAATAACTGTTCTTTAAGGGAAATTAATTTTAAATTTTCGTTTTTTATTTTTAATAGTTCTTTCTCTTCCTTGGTCAATACTGTTTTGCCTTTAAGTTCAGCAATTTCTTTCTCCAATTTTAATTTTTGGGCCTCCAATTCCAGGCGTTGCACCTCAGCAGCCGATTCCTTATTGGGATCATCTTCTTTTGGTGTTGTTTTTACAGGCTCTAATTCCTCAATTTCCGGTGTGTCAATTTCACCAAAAATATCGCTGGTATCGCTAAATACGGGCGCACCAAATTGTCCTTTTGCCTGAAAAGTTAAGCACAAACACAGGGTAAGTACTGCAATAATTTTTTTCATTTTTCGAGTAGTTTTTTAAGATAAGTACCATAACCGCTTTTTTCCAGCGGCGTTGCCAGTTTTATCAATTGTTCTGAAGAAATAAATCCATTTCTCCAACATATTTCTTCTATACAGCCTATTTTTAAGCCTTGTCTTTCTTCTATTACTTGCACAAACTGCCCTGCCTGCATCAGTGAGGCAAAGGTACCTGTGTCCAACCTAGCTGTTCCCCGGTTCATAATGCGCACTTCCAATGCACCTTTTTCAAGGTATATGCGGTTTACATCGGTTATCTCTAACTCACCACGGGATGATGGTTTTAAGTTGGCCGCTATTTCCACCACTTCATTGTTATAAAAATACAAACCTGGTACTGCATAATTGGACTTGGGTACTGCGGGTTTTTCTTCTATACTCAATGCTTTCAATTGTGCATCAAACTCTACTACCCCATACCTTTCGGGGTCACTTACGTGGTAGGCAAATACAATTCCTCCTTTGGGCTGCACACTGCTTAATAAGGTCTCTTGTAAATCGGCACCAAAAAAGATGTTGTCACCTAAAATCAGGGCTGCATCATCATCGCCAATAAAATCTTTACCCAATATAAATGCCTGTGCCAATCCATCGGGGCTGGGTTGTTCGCAGTATTCAAACTTGCAACCCAATTGGCTTCCATCTCCAAGCAAGCGTTTAAAATGGGGCAGATCATGCGGGGTACTAATAATCAGTATTTCCCTAATTTGGGCCATTAAAAGCACAGATAGTGGATAATACACCATGGGCTTGTCGTACACAGGCATAAGTTGCTTGCTCATGGCCAGTGTAAGTGGGTGCAATCGGGTACCGGAACCTCCTGCGAGTAGTATACCTTTCATTTAAACCGCGCAAAGATACCTATGGAGCACTTCCATTAGTCCCCATCCTCCATGAATTGTAGGAATTATTGGACGTAACTACTCCATTTTCTGATATATACGTATCCAATCTACCACAAAATCGTTTGGAAGTTGCTCATTTTTAATGCAATCTAAGTAGTTGTGGTCTATGGCATTGTTTAAAACCACATACATGGGTTCCATATAAAATTGCTCCATCCATTGGTTCAATTTCATTTCCTTAAGCAGCACCCCATCCGTATAAAAGCTCACTTTGCCCGGCTCCCACAAGCAACTGTAAATATGGAAAGCTGTATCGGTATCCGCAGTAAGCTCCACTTTCTTGGTTAGTGAGGTTTTGCTATTGCTTTCAATTTTTCCAAAATGCAGGGTCATGGTTTGCACATGAACATTGTCACCGCTGCATTTTCCATACATTTCAAAAATGTCAATTTCTGGTGGCCAGTTGTACCTGCCTGTAAGCCAAAAGGCTGGCCAAGTAGCCGGACCAGTAGGATTTTTGCTCCTAATGGCAAAATACCCATAAGTAAAATTGCCGCTGTGGTAAGTGTTTACTAAACCCGTGGCATAAGGAATCGTATAAGTGGAATCGCCGTAGGAATAAGCAGCAGGTGCATACCTGTTTTGAAGGTGCAACTTGCCTTCTTTTACAAACACTACCGAATCCCCGTAATACTGATGTGGGTAATGGGCATGAAACCTACCCCAGGGCTGACCAATTCCCCACACATTGGTATTTAAGCTGTCGAAATTATCCTCAAATACCAAATGGTAATATTCACTGTCAAAAGGGAAAGCCAACCTGTCGGTGTTTTTCTCGCTGTTTCTATACTTCCTTTCACTACCCGTATTTCTCAAATCAAAATACCGCTTGAAAAACATACCCGCTTTGCCCCGGCCCTGTCCGCGTTTGGTGGTGTCATTTTGCCCGTATAACATGGCCGGCAAAAACAGCAATAATATCCATATAAATGGGCGCATTAGGCTATAGCTTACAAAGATAACACCACAATTCACTTGCACCAATGCTACACAATAAGAAGCCATCTTTTTATTTTAACCTACTTTTGTACCATTGAATCCTGAATATAAATCCGGTTTTGTAAGCATTATTGGCATGCCCAATGCAGGCAAAAGCACCTTGTACAATGCACTTATGGGCGATAAATTGGCTGTAGTAAACCCAAAAGCCCAAACCACTCGTCACCGCATTCTTGGCATTAAAACTACCGATACCCATCAAATTATTTACTCCGATACACCGGGTATTTTGCGCAAAGTGAGCTACAAAATGCACGAAACCATGATGAAATCGGTAAACGAAAGCATGCAAGACAGCGATGTGCTCATTTTATTGGTGGATATCAATGAAAAAGATTTTTCAGAAGAAGTAGGAGAAAGATTCAATAAGTTTTCAGGTAAAAAAATTGTGTGCATCAATAAAATTGACAATACCACACAAGAATGGTTGGAGAAAAAAATGCATTCCATGCGCGAGCAGTTTAAAGCCGACCAATACATTCCCATTTCTGCATTGGAAAAATTTAATGTAGATGTGCTAGAAAATTGGGTTTTGGAATACCTGCCCAAGCACCCTGCTTACTTTGATGGGGAAGATGTTACCGACCGCAGCGAACGTTTTTTTGTAAATGAAATGGTGCGCAATAATATTTTAAAATTGTATAGCGATGAAATTCCGTACTCTATTGAAGTATTTACACTGTCGTTTAAAGAAGTACCAAAAATCATCAGAATCAGTTGCGAAATTGTGGTAGAACGCGATTCTCAAAAACGCATTGTTATTGGCTCTAAAGGTGCGGCAATAAAGCAACTGGGCATTGCTGCCAGAAAAGATTTGGAAGAATTTTTTGGCAAACAAATATTTATAGAATTGTTTGTAAAAGTGCGCGAAAATTGGCGCAACAATCCCAATATGCTTAAGCAATTTGGGTATGACAATGAGTAATTTAATGTGAAATTTCCATTTTCACTTTTTTGCCCTTTATTTTTTCACCCCTAATATTTTTTAACACCATTTGCATCTTTGGGGCAGCAACAGCAGCATACGCCGCATTGTCCAAAACCTCAATCAATCCCAATTCCTCCTTTTTTAATCCCCCAATTTTTAGCAACATTCCCACAATATCCATCTTGTTTATTTTGTCCTTTTTTCCTGCACCTATATACAGGGTTTGCCAAGGTGCTTGTGCAGGCAGCACAGGGTTTTCAGCCATGGTATCAAGCTCTGGTTTTGTGGTCAAGAATTCAGGCAAATGGTCTTCTGCTGCCAGCATTAAATAGGCAGTTCCTTCTGCATTCATGCGAGCAGTTCGCCCGTTTCTATGGGTGAAAATATCTAAGGTATTCGGCAACTGATAATGCACTACTGCTTCTATCTCTGGTATGTCCAGTCCCCTAGCCGCCAAATCGGTAGTTATTAAGGTGCGGTGGCTGCCATTTCTAAATTTAATGAGTGACCGTTCCCTGTCCTCTTGGTCCATGCCTCCATGAAATTCTCCATGTGCCAAACCTTTGGCTGCAAGCAAATCTCCAATTCTCTCTACCGCCTCACGGTGGTTACAAAACACCAGGGTTGCCTTATTTTTTAAACTGCAAATCAATGAAAACAACAAATCCAATTTGTCATTTTCTGCTGCCCGCAAATATTTTAATTTCAGCACATTTTCAACCGGAGAATCCTGCAGAAAATCAATTTTTGCGATGTTCTTAATACCTGTAAATTCAGGTACTAAATCCATGGCGGTTGCTGAAGTTAAAATGCGTTTTTTTAACCCTTTTAACCTGCCAATAATAAATTCCATTTCTGTTTTAAATCCAAATTCTAAGGCTTTATCAAACTCATCCAGCACCAGGGTGTGTATGTTTGTTGTTTCCACATTGCCCCTATCTATGTGGTATGCCAACCTGCCCGGTGTGCCAATAAGCACTGCTGGTGGATGGCTTAAATTGTTCTTCTCGGTTCGCGTATTGTGGCCCCCATAGCAACTGTTGGCTTTAAAGCCAGTACCCATTTGTTTAAAAACTTGCTCTATTTGTAAGGCCAATTCCCTGGATGGTACAATTACCAATGCTTGAACCCCTGCAACATTGGGTTTGAGCAAACCCAAAACTGGCAATAAAAACCCCAATGTTTTGCCCGAACCGGTGGGTGATAACAGCATAAAATCACCACCTTTTTTGGCAATTTCCAAAGCACTCAGTTGCATGGCATTGAGCTCTTTTATTTTTAAATTCACCAATGCCTTTTCTATCATAATTATCTGGCAAAGGTAGCAGTATAAACCTACGGTTAGTGAATGGAACAAAACACAGCCCATGTGGCATTCCGCACAAAAGCATGCTATACCCAGGTTCTAGCCACTTTTATTTGGCTTTGAATGTAGAATTCCGTAAAATTATTTGCTGTCCTTTTTTGAAATGCAATGAATTTGCAATCCAAAACTTATCGGGAAATATGTACCTTTTGAGCTTGTAGTGTAGTCATAGCCGGTCCCGGTAGAAGGCCTGTATTCATTCTCATACTCAGATTCTGCAACCTGCACACCTGCCATTGCAAAAAAACCAATATTGGGACTTACAAAGTACTCGTAACCCACCCTAAAATTTCCACTGCGGTCATATTTGGTTTTTGTTGTGGTTTCACTGCTGCTGCCTGTAGATGTCGATGACTTGCTTTCGTATGGATAAAATGAGCTAGAAATTGCAATTTCAGCGAATGGCTTGCCCTTTGCTCCTTTACCAAAATATTTCCTTAAAGTGGGATTAAAATACAGGGATTTTGATATGTAAGTTGATGTGGTTGTAGTGCTGCTTCCTGTATTGCTACTGGTACCCTCACTCTTATAATATCCCAAAGTTAAATTGCCACCTAATGCCAAATTATCCGCAATAAACCATGCCACAGTGGGCCCTATTTGCAAATTTAGAGACTTCCCAGTATAGTTATAAACTGTGGGTGTGTTAGAATAAGATGTGCTGTTTTCAGTTCGGTTCATGCGGATATCTCCGAAATAAACCCCAATAAGTTTGCTACCCCTTTCGGTTTGTGCCTTTGCTCCCAATACTGAGCAGAATAACATGGTGGTAATGATGCTGTTTTTCATAGTTTGGATTGTATTATTATATTCAAAAATATGAAGTATTTAAATTTTTAGGTGAATTACCTTTTGCACTGTAAACTATAAGCTACACTATTCTCTAACACTTGTATATTTACTTACATCATGCAATTATTTCTGTTCAATTTTTGTTTTCTTACTTCCTTGTGGCATATTTGTTTTTAGTAAATGCAGTTGAAACCATTATTTATTTCATTATTTTTTGTAGCCACCGCAGGGCTTTCAGCCCAATCTGCGCAACAGCTTAAGGCACAAGCAGAGAAGGCGCCAAGTGATACTGCAAGGGCAGGAATATGCCTAAAAATTGCGCAAGCAGAAGAAGCAGAAAACCCTACAGAAGCCTTGCAATATGCCGAAAAAGCACTTGCCATTTACAAATCAAAAAATGATGCCACTGGTACTGCTTTGGCACTGCTAAAAGTGGGTGATTTAAAAATGAAAATCACCTCCCCCTTTGATGCCCGCGACACCTATCTCAAAGCACTTGAAATTACCCAGAACATCAACAACCCCACCTTACATGCCGATGCTTTAATAGCCCTATCCAATTCCTACCGCCTGGCCGGCGATTATACCACCGCAGGTGAAAAAGCTGCTGAAGCATTAAAGTTTGCCCAAAATGCAAACAATCCCGCTTTAATGTGCAGGGCATTGCTGCAGGAAGGAGTGGTGTTTGCCGATTTGGGCCTTCAAGACCGCGCTGAAATCAATTACCAAAAAGCATTGCCCATAGCACGCAACAACAAATTAATAAAACAGGAACTCCGCATTCTTACAAATCTGGCCATTGGCGCCGCCCGAAGAGAAGATTATGCTACTGCAATAAGCCGGTTTAGAAATGCAGCCGAAAGGGCAAAATCACTAGAGCAATTTTCGCAATTGGGAAATGTATACCTCAATTTGGGCAACACTTTCCTCAATATGAAAGCCTATGATTCCTCGGCCTATTACAGCCAATTGGCACAAAACATTATTGCCAAATACGGCGACTGGTTTAATTGGAGCATCATTCTCGCCAACCATGGCGAGGCACTTCTTGGGCTCAAAAAATACAAAGAAGCCGAGGCACTGGCACTGCGTTCTGTGGATACAGCCTTTGCCCACCAAAATGTAGAAATGCAATATACCGCTTGGGAACTCCTTTCTCGCATTTATGAATCCAGTGGCGATATTCCCAAAGCCTATGCCGCCATTAAAAAAACTGCAGTGCTAAAAGATAGCCTAGATCTTGAATCGCAGCGCAATTCCTTAAAAAGGCAAGAACTCAAAAGCGAATACGAACACAAACAGGCCATTTCTAAAAAAGAATCTCAATTGGCTTTGCAGCGCCAAAAATGGTTGAGAAATATTTTTATACTTGCTTCTTGCAGCATGTTGCTATTGGTGTTTGTTTTTTGGAAACAACGCAGCCGCATTAAAACTGCAAAAGCCAGAAGCGATGAATTGCTATTGAATATTTTGCCCGAAGAAATTGCCAATGAACTGAAAGAAACCGGCGAAGCCCAAGCCAGTTTGTACGAAAATACCACCGTTCTTTTTACCGATTTTGTGGGCTTTACCCGTGTGGCAGAAAAAATGACCCCAACCCAATTGGTGCAAGAAATACACCATTGTTTTAGTGCTTTCGATAGCATTACAAGCAAGCATGGATTGGAAAAAATAAAAACCGTAGGTGATGCCTATTTGGCTATTTGCGGCCTGCCCTCTGCCAATGAAAACCATGTGACACAATCTGTTGCAGCAGCTTTGGAAATTGCCGAATTTATGCATACCTACCAGCAGCAGCGCAGCAGCCAAAATATGCCCTATTTCGAAATGCGCATAGGCCTGCACAGCGGTCCTGTAGTAGCTGGCGTGGTGGGTGTTAAAAAATTCAGTTACGATATTTGGGGCGATACGGTAAATACCGCCGCCCGCATGGAAGAAAATGGAGTGCCCGGAAAAGTGAATATTTCCGAAACCACTTATAACTTGTTAAATGGTACTTTTAATACTGAATACAGGGGTAAAATTGCAGCAAAAAATAAAGGCGAAATGGACATGTATTTTGTAAGCCATAAATAACAATGAATTCAATCCTAAAATAGCATATATATTTGCATTAATAAAATGAAACAACTAGTCTATATCCTACTTCCTCTATTGCTGTTTACTGCAGCCTGTAAAAAAAACGAAACCGAAGAACCACCAAAGGCTCCGGTATATTCAAAAATCACCATTCTATCACCAGCAACCACCGATACCCTGTACCAGACCAACGACAGTTCTGTAATTGATTTTACCGTTACCGATGACATAGAAATTGATACTGTTTTCATGAACGTACTCAACCCCAATGGAGGCTCCATGTATTATGGATATTTTATTGTAAACGAAAAAACCCTGCATTACCGGGGCTACCACAAGTTTGATGATGGGGTAACAGAACCCAAAACCTACTCTCTGGTGCTAGAAGCCCACAATTCCTCTAAAAACCAAACCAAAGCCACACGGTATTTTACGCTGGCGCCTTAGGATTGGATGGTTTCAAACCGGAGTTTGAATTTGCGTTCGTCATTTTTTTACAGACAATTCCCTTACAATTATTTTGCATGTTCTTACGTTAATTAAAGCATGATGTGGAAAAAGCCCCTCTATTATTGCCTGGCACTGGCCGCTATTTGCCTCTTGGCCTGCAACAAACCCCATTGTAAAAACAACAACCCCATTTTGCAGCAAAACACTACAGGATCCAGGGCTTATACCGATGAATTGCTCAAACAAATAGAAAGATTAAGCCCTGCAAAAACTTCCTTTTGGTTAGATTCTTTTCAGGAAATCAACCATGTTAAAATGCTCCACCTTTCTGTTCAGGGTGAGGGCTTGTGTGCAAAAATGCAGGTAATCATACAACAAGCAACAACAGGCATTGAGGGCATTATTCAAACCAAAGGCAAAAGCTACAGCGGCGCAGAGCTTAAAGGCTTAGAATACACTGTTGAAAAAAGTGAAAATAGCAACACTTTTATCTTCAATAAAATTACCGCTATTATAGATTAATTAAAAACAATACGGGACAATAGAAATAACTCCCAAAATATGAAAAAAATCCTATTTAGCCTAGCTATTATTGCATCCACTGTATTTGCTGTTACAGCCTGCTTTTGGGATAAAGACACCTTGGAAATGGAAAAACAAAAGTTTCCAGAGGTGGCTGATCTCATTTCTGGAAATTTTCTCAGGCATTCTAGCGCCTTCCATAATTGGCGCATAAAAGACCGAGAAAAAAAGATACAGTTGTATCCCGACAGTATTAGTCTTTATGACGATCTCGCTGTTTCATATTCTAAAATTGGCAACAATAAAAAGGCCATAGAAGTAATACTTAAAAAAGACAAGATTAAAAGCGGACTCTATGAAACCTATGCCAATTTGGGTACATTTTACTTGCATGATGGAAAATACAAGGAAGGCATTGTGTATATCGATAAAGCCATTTCCATTAATCCCAATGCCCATTTTGGTAGAGAAATATATCAAAAATATGCAGCGGAATACATATTGTCTAAGCTGCACAACAACAAATTATCTTTCCCATTATATACACGCGATATATCCAGAGTCAATGTGCCTACCATGAAAAAAGCTAATTTTTTTTGGTTCATTATAGCAAAATTAAATATTCCTGAAATGGGCAATTACAAGTACAAAAAACAGATTCAATCAGAAACCCAAAAGGCCATAAAAGGCATTTCTGGAATGATGAAATTTGGCAATTATGACTCCCCTATTTTATTAGAATTATTGGGCGACTTGCTCATGAATACCGAAGATTATGAAGCAGACCGTCAATTAGCTGCAATGGCTTATTTAAAGGCATCGTATGCTGTTTCAGATTCCATTGCCGCAAAAAAATACAGAAATAAAATATTCCGTATATTAGAAGTACAAGAAAAGATTGGAGATAAGATATACGGAGATGATATTACTGGAATAATTACCAAAGTGGAGGTATTAGAAAACATGCTGCAAAAAGAAATATTAAAAGGCAATGCACTCTTTAGTCAGATTGAGAAAGATGAAACAAACTGGATTGCCCAAAATAAAGATGTAGAAGCGGAATTCAATAACAAGTATTACAAAAATGCCATAAACAAAACCAAACCAAAAACCAATACACCCCATAAATCAGGAAACAATATTATTTACATTATTGGCGCAAGTTTTTTAACCTTAATTGTTCTAATTATCGCATACTTTTCCATCAGAAAAAGCAATTCCAAAGGCTAACATTGTCGCACATCTTAAAAGTGTTGCACACAAGGCAGAATG
>JADYZD010000316.1 GCA_020853295.1 Bacteroidia bacterium
ATAAGTTCTTTATTTAAATTCCCTTTTTGGATACAATATTTCCAAGAAAAACAATTGCCCAGTTGGTGAAATTGGTAGACACGCCATCTTGAGGGGGTGGTGTCCGTAAGGACGTGCTGGTTCGAATCCAGTACTGGGCACAAAATATTTGGGGAAACCCTATCCCCATTTTTGCTGATTTTTCAGCACTTTTAATACTTTTTATTTAAAATAATACCACAATGTTGCATACTTAGTGTAATATTGAATGATGAATAAATTCCGGAGAATTTCCTTTTTCATAAATCCATACACCATAGGCCTGCTGTCTGTTGTATGGCTGTTTCAATCTTGCCAAAAAATTAGGTTTGTAATTGATAAAACAGAAAAAATAGAAGGGAGTTATCAGAACTCGAATTCTGTATTTGGCAGTGGCCCTACATTTAAAATTACCAGCAGCAGCGGTATGATTGTGTATGATGAAAAAAGCGTAAAAGCCACCAATCTCGGCAATGGAACCATACGTATTTCCATTGATGGGGTGCGGTCTAAATATAAAATTCCCCACGAATTGGACACTGTAAAGGTGCAAGAAAAAATTGACTCGAAATGGAAAAAACAAGACGAGTTTCAAAACAATGTTTCTAAATTTAAATCGGCTGTAAGTGCAGTTTTGGTTTTGGATATTAGTTCTTCTATTGGAGACAATATTGACAATGTGAAACAATATGCCAAAGATTTTATTACTGAAATTTACAACGCCAACCAGAATTCTGAAATTGCAGTAATTATGTTTTCTAAAAATGTTGCTGCTTCTTCTTTTTATAAATATGCAAATAGGCAACAGCTTATCAATTTTATTGACAACAATAAGAATTACGAAGACCGTACTACATTATACGAAGCCTGCAACCAAGGAATCACTTTGTTAAATGCCAATAACAACAACAAAGTAAAGGCTGAAATTATTTTTACAGATGGGGGTGACAACAATACCGACAATCCAGAAACCGTGTTAAAAGCCATTCAAGCTTCTACCATAAGCAGATATGCAATTGGGGTAGATGGCACTGACTTTGACAAACAAGCATTAAAGGACATTTGCACTGAGGACAATTGGGTAAAGGCACGCAACTACGATAACCTCAAAAAAGTGTTTAAAGAAGTAAGTTATTTGGTATCGAATGTTTACAGAATTGAATACGACCGCAGCGACCAAACACTGGAAAATGCCATTGATATTCGGTTCAAAGTAAAATTCAAAAACTGATTACAAAATCAGCATTGCATCGCCATAGCAAAGGAAACGGTATTTTTCCTTAATGGCCTCAGCATATACCTCTTGCATAAAATCATAATCGCAGTATGCGCAGGCCATCATATACAATGGTGAACCTGGCTCATGCAAATTGGTGATGAAAGCATTTGCAATACTGAATTTGTAAGGAGGGAAAATAAACTTATCGGTCCATCCTTCGGTTGGATTCATTGTAGCACTGCTGCTGACACTGCTTTCCATGGCACGCATCACACTGCCGCCAACTGCCACTACCCGTTTGCGGTTCGCAATGGCTTCATTCACTACATCACAGGCACTTTGATCTATGCGGCAATATTCGCTGTCCATTTTATGCTTGGTAAGGTCTTCAACCTCCACCTCTCTAAATGCACCCAATCCCAAATGCAGGGTTATTTCAGCAAATTTTACACCTTTAATATCCAAACGCATCAATAGTTCGCGTGTTAGGTGCAATTGTGCAGCAGGTGCAGCCACAGCCCCAACATTTTTGGCAAACAAAGATTGGTACCATTCTTCATCCTCTTTCTTTACCGGACGTTGAATATATTTTGGAATTGGGGTTTCGCCCAATTTCTTAATTACTTTGCTAAAATCCTCGTCAGAACCATCGAAAAGAAAACGAATGGTACGGCCGCGAGATGTGGTGTTGTCTACCACTTCTGCTACCAAATCATCATCTCCAAAGTAAAGCTTATTGCCCACCCTGATTTTTCTGGCGGGATCCACCAAAACATCCCAAAGCCTCAATTCATGGTTCAGTTCACGCAACAAGAATACCTCAATCTGAGCTCCAGTTTTCTCCTTTTGTCCATACATTCGGGCTGTAAAAACCTGGGTGTTGTTCACCACAAACACATCATCTTCATTAAAAATATCTAAGATGTCATGAAAAGTGCGGTGTTCTATTCTTTTTTCTTTACTGTGAACAACCAGTAATCTTGAATCGTGTCTTGTCTTTAGTGGCTCTTGAGCAATGAGTTCCTGAGGAAGCTCAAATTTGAATTGAGATAGTTTCATTTTAAATTACGAATGCCTGAATTCAACCCATTTCGAATAGGTCACATTTTTAGCAGGCCGCGAAATTACTATTTTTCGCAGCGAAAGTCAAGTAAAAGAATTATAAGCCTTTACCAGCCTGCAATTAATTGTACTTTTTAAACTTAAACTCGTATTGCTTGCCGTTGAGTTGAACCTTATACTCAAACTCTTTGCCCGTTACTTTAAGTACATTTATCTCCATTGAGGCTTGGTTGTCTACACCACTGCGCTTAATGGCTACTCCGCTGGTCCATTGGTAATCTCCAGTGCCTTTTTTGCCATTGGGGTCTCCACTAAATGAGTAAACATCATTTTCGCCATAGGTTTCAATATAAGGTCCTTTGGTCCAAGCTGCTGAGCTATCTACGCCATCAACTGTAACCTTGTATGCCGCCCACGAACGCTTTACTTGTTTGGTATCTTTAGCACAGGATACCAATAAAAGTAAAGAACAAGCTATTGCTGAGAATTGTATTTTCATTTTTTGTTATTACTGAGCACTTACTACACTTGAATTGTTGTTTTTTCTAAAATTTGGGGCAATTACCAATTCTTTGGTTCCACCTGCGTAATCATAAAATCCCCTTCCCGATTTTACACCCAAATCTCCACTGGTAACCATGTTTACCAATAAGGTGCAAGGTGCATATTTGGAGTCTCCAAAACCATCTTGCAATACCCTTAATATGGCCAAACATACGTCCAGCCCTATAAAATCGGCCAGTTGTAATGGACCCATAGGATGTGCCATACCCAATTTCATGATGGTATCTATTTCTTCAACACCCGCTACACCTTGGTCCAAAGCCAATATGGCTTCGTTGATCATTGGTAACAACACCCTATTGCTAATAAAGCCTGGATAATCTCTAGTAAAAGCAGGAACTTTGCCCAAACTGGCGGTAAGTTCTACAATTTTATTGGCTGTGGTTTCACTGGTTTTAAAACCACCAATAATTTCTACCAATTTCATCACCGGTACTGGATTCATAAAATGCATGCCAATCACCTTATCCGGACGGTTGGTTACCGAAGCGATTTTGGTGATGCTAATACTAGAAGTATTTGAAGCCAAAATACATTCTGGTTTTGTAAGGTTATCCAGTTGGCGGAAAATATTCAATTTCACTTCCACATTTTCGGTGGCTGCCTCTATAACCAAGTCAACACCATCAACACCATCGCTTATATTGGTAAAAATTTGAATGCGTCCTAATGACTCCGCCTTTTGTTCTTCAGAAATCAGGGCTTTACTTACCTGACGGTCCATGTTTTTGGTTATTGTGGCAACGGCTTTGTCCAGAACATCCTGTTTTACATCAATGAGGTTTACATAGTAACCATGTTGTGCAAATACATGTGCAATGCCATTGCCCATTGTTCCGCCACCTATTACAGCTATTTTTTCCATAAAATTCACAGCAAAAGAAAGGGTTTTTTACTGCTGCTGCAATATGCCGTGGAAAACTGTATTGCTGCCATACATTTTAAAAGAGTCACACCGGTCAAATACCGATTCAAAAGCTGCACTCTGTTTTGAAACCTCGCTTTGTTTTAGCATCACATTATGCACCATTATGCCGCCGTTTTCGAGCAAATTGCTACAGTAGGTATAAAATTCTCCACTCCTTACAGCATCTGGTACATACACATCGGTAAATACATCACAAACAATCAAGTTATATTTTTTACCGTTGCCACCCTGCACAAATTCTGCTGCATCGGCAATGGTAAAGACGACATTTTTAGAATAAAACCATTTCTTGGCCAATGCCACCACCACCGCATCTATTTCTACAGCATCAATTTTTGCTTCTGGCGCTATATCATGTATCAATTTTGCAGCACTGCCACCTCCATACCCCAACAAAAGCACTTGGTCAAATTTGCCGCCTCTATCTTTCACCAATTTCACAACAGCTTTCATTACCTCATGTAACCTGCCAAAACTATAATTGGCGTGCTTCGAATTCAACATCAATTGGCCATTATACAGTTCCACTTCCAAAACACGGTTGTAGGCACTTTCCCTTCGTTCCATTGTCCATGGCCATAAATAACTCATCCACTTCTTGTATTTG
>JADYZD010000317.1 GCA_020853295.1 Bacteroidia bacterium
CCAAGGCCAAAATGAATTTTCTCATATTAGGATAATGCAAATATGCATTTTTCATAACACTAAACGAGGCGGCGCAAGAATTATTCTGTTAAAAATGTAAAATGCAGCGGTGAAAGTGCGGGTTGGGTGAGTTTGCTTCGAAAATACTGGTATAAAACAAGGTACCTATCAAAAAAAAATGCTGCCAGTCGGCAGCATTTTTTTTTGATTATAGTTTTAAATTATCTCACACCACCCATCATGTATACGATTTTTTTACTTAGGAAAAACAAAATTACAGAGGCAATACCTGCCATAAAAACGAATAGCATAAAGAAGTGGTATAAATTTTCTATTTGAAAACCTAAGAAACTGGGTTTAACTGGTTTCAAATTCCATACTTGAATAACCTCAGCTTTAGCCGCTTTTTTGTTAATCACCACTTCGGTTGAATCATGTGTAACCAGTGCATTAATTGATTTTTCACCCACTTTAATGTTGGCAAAACAAGCACGATCTACGTTTTTGTTCGCGCTTTTGATTACTTTCATCAAATACACAGAAACAGGCGCTTTGCTTTCTGAAGCAGTCATACTTACAACACTATCAGATTCTTTGTTTGCTGTTTTACCCACAGTCAAATTCACAGAATTGATTTCAGTGTTTTTCATAGGATCTGCTTTCCACACATTGGTATCGAGCATGTTTTTAGACAACTCAGCATACACTGCAGGGTTTGTGTTTTCTGTAAAAGCCTTTTCTAACTTCACCTCTTCTGGATAAAATGAACTTAAAGTACCTGCAAATTTATTGGCCGCAGAAGTAGACAAAAACCACACACCCATAAGTAAAGATGCAAGTTTTACAGGTGCCAATTTATTTACCATTGAAAGTCCAATTGGGGATAAGCACAATTCACCAAAAGTATGTATGGTGTACAAACTCACCAACCACAGCATACTCACTTTTACACCAGGTTCAACACCTTTAACCCCAAAAGCAATTACCAAATATCCCAAAGCCAAAAGCATAAGGCCCATAGCTTGTTTGTAAGGAGAAGCCGGTTCCATGTTGCGCTTGCCCAATCCACCCCAAAGCCACACAAAAAGTGGAGCAAAAATCACTATAGCTACTGCATTTATGCTTTGAAAATATGAGGCTGGTACAACTGAACCAAACAACGAACGATTGGTTTGTTCTTCTGCAAAATAGGTTAATGATGCACCTGCTTGTTCAAATGCACTCCAAAAGAATATTACGAAAAATGCTACGATATAAATTACCCAAATTCGGCTTCTTTCAACCTTTGAAAGTGTGGGGTCAGAAATAATAAAACCAGGTGCAGCAATGGTTAGAGAAAAGATAAAACAACCAATGATGTCCATTTTCAAGCCCCAGAAAAACAGAGCAAAAAGTCCAACAAAAGCACCTCCCCATATTAAAGCGGTGTTGCTATTGAAATTGGCTTTTACCTCTTCAGCAGTATCAATATCTGCCGTTTCACGGGCTTTGTTTGGTGCTACACCAATTTGTTGACCATCGGGGGTAACAATATATTTATTTTTTAACCAGATGAAAAGAATCAAACTCAAAATCATACCGACACAAGCAGCCAAAAATCCCCAACGGAAATCACCTGGTTGACCAGTATCACCCAAATAACCACAGAGCAATGGTGCAATAAAAGCACCCAAATTTATTCCCATATAGAAAATGGTAAATGCTGAATCTACACGTTTATCACCTTGAGGATACAATTGACCCACCATGGTGCTGATATTGGGTTTAAAGAATCCATTTCCAAAAATCAAAAATCCAAGACCGGAATACATCATCATACTGGCCAAGCCTACTTCATTATAAAAAGTGCCAGCCAAGAACATGAAAAATTGTCCTACAGCCATAAGTACACCACCAATTATAATGGATTTTCTATTGCCCCAATATCGGTCGGCCATGTATCCACCGAGCAATGGAGTAAGGTACACAAGTCCTGTGTAACTGCCGTAAATTTGAGATCCAAGTGCTTTGTCGAACAACAGCGCTTTGGTCATAAAAAGCACGAAGAGGGCACGCATTCCATAATAACTGAAGCGTTCCCACATTTCTGTGAAGAATAAAAAGTAGAGTCCTTTTGGGTGGCCGGATTTAACAGAAGTTTTGCTCATAGATATAATTTAATGAAGGGCTAAAATAGGTGTTTTATTTAATGTTACCAAGCGTAGAATGGGGGATTTGGAATTATGAATTAGGATTTATGAGTTATGAATTAAGTAGTTACAATTTCACTCTTAATTCATCGTTCTTAATTCATAATTAATAAACGTGTTGCCCGCCGTTAATAGAGTAATTTGCTCCTGTAATGAAACTGGTTTCTTCGCTGGCAAGGAAACTTACTAAATGAGCAACTTCATGAGTTCCTCCTAAACGGCCCATTGGTACTTGCGCAACAATTTGGTTTAATACTTTTTCAGGAACTGCCATTACCATATCGGTACCAATATAGCCAGGAGAGATGGTATTCACCGTTACACCATATTTCGCTACTTCCATGGCTAATGATTTTGTAAAACCATGCATGCCCGCTTTTGCAGCACTGTAATTCGTTTGTCCGAATTGTCCGCGCTGTCCGTTTACAGAAGAGATATTTATAATCCGCCCGAATTTCCGTTCAATCATACCGTCCAGAACATTTTTTGTACAATTGAAAACACTGTTAAGA
>JADYZD010000318.1 GCA_020853295.1 Bacteroidia bacterium
CTTATTCCCGGTGGATTTACCCCAGGTGGCCTCAACCCTATTTTCAAAATCATCAACGTGAATATATTGCCAGGTGAGGCAACCATGAGAATTTATGACCGATGGGGGGCAAAAATAATAGAAACAGATGCCCTAACAGGCTGGGATGGTAAGGACCAAGATGGCAACTTTTTAGGACCTGGCATCTATGCATATACCATTCAAATTGTACGTACAGAAAAACGGGAATTGTTAAAAGGCACTGTTGTGCTGATACGATAATGAAAAGAAACAGTATTTCGTTTTACGGAAAAAGGAAACCTTTACTTGAAATTAATAAAACCGTTTTTAAAGAAACGGCATTGCAAACTTGCGCTTCTAACCAGAAAACCTTGGTTTCGCTTACCTATGTTTTGGTGTCTGATGAAGAGTTGCTGAATATGAATATTGAACATTTGCAACACGACTATTTTACAGATATTATTACATTCGATATGTCTGAAAACGACAACGAAATTGAAGGCGAAATATACATCAGTGCAGATCGTGTTCAAGAAAACGGCATCAAAAACGAAGGCCAACAAAAAGAAATGCTCAGGGTGCTCTTTCATGGACTGTTGCACTTAATCGGTTATAATGACAAATCCACAAAGGAGCAAAAACTCATGCGCAGTATGGAAGACCAATGCATAACTTTGTACCTGCAAAACAACACAAACCTTTGAGTTGTTTCACGTGAAACATTTATGCTTTTTCAAGAATACGATATCATTGTAGTAGGCGCCGGACATGCCGGATGTGAAGCTGCCGCTGCTGCCGCCAATATGGGTTCGAAAGTACTATTGATTACCATGAATATGGAATCCATAGCCCGTATGAGCTGCAATCCAGCTATGGGGGGTGTGGCAAAAGGACAAATAGTTAGAGAAATTGATGCACTAGGTGGAATGAGTGGAATCATAACCGACAAAACAACCATTCAATTTAGGATGCTAAACAGAAGCAAAGGTGTTGCCATGTGGAGTCCAAGAGCCCAAAACGACAGGTGGAGGTTTAGCGAAGAATGGAGACTCACTCTAGAAAGTATTCCTAACGTACATTTCTTTCAGGATACAGTTCAAGAACTGCTGATAGAAAACAACAAAATAAGTGGGGTGCTTACCCAACTCGGAATAAAAATAAAAGCCAAAGCTGTAGTCCTTACAAATGGAACATTCTTAAGCGGACTCATCCATATAGGACGCAAAAATTTCGGCGGAGGCAGAATGGCAGAAAAAGCATCACATGGTATTACTGCACAATTAGAATCATTGGGGTTCACTTATGGCCGCATGAAAACAGGCACTCCACCCCGTGTTGATGGAAGAAGCATAAACTACGGCGTAATGGAAGAACAATTTGGAGATGAGAACCCCATGCAATTCTCTTATCTCCCACACATGCCCAAACTCCAAAACCAAAAAAGCTGCTATATTACCTACACCAATGCTACAGTGCATGACATACTGCGCGAAGGATTTGAAGACAGTCCTATGGACAATGGAAGCATACAAGGCTTAGGACCCCGATATTGCCCAAGTATAGAAGACAAAATAAACCGATTTGCCGAAAGAGAACGCCACCAAATATTTGTTGAACCAGAAGGATGGAATACCGTAGAAGTATATGTAAATGGATTCTCAACCAGCTTACCTGAACAGGTGCAAGTAAAAGCACTAAGGCAAATACCCGGGTTTGAAAATGCCCTTGTATTTAGACCTGGTTATGCCATAGAATACGATTATTTTCCTCCAACACAGCTTAAACATACACTGGAAACCAAACTGTTCGATAACTTATATTTTGCAGGACAAATAAACGGCACTACAGGCTATGAAGAAGCTGCGAGCCAAGGATTGATGGCGGGAATTAATGCCCACTTAAAACTCAACGAAAAAGAACCATTGGTTCTGAGAAGGGATCAAGCTTATATTGGTGTATTGGTAGACGATTTGGTAACCAAAGGAACAGATGAACCCTACCGCATGTTTACTTCACGGGCAGAATATAGAATTACATTAAGGCAAGACAATGCAGATGAACGCCTCACAGAAATCGGTTTTGGCATAGGTTTGGCTTCTAAAGAACGAATGGAAAGGGTAAATGAAAAAACCAGCCAAACCAATGAACTCTTTCAGATACTGAATATCACAGGAGTATCGCCGGCTGACATAAACCTGACACTTCAAGCACATAATTCAGCAACTATCTCGGAGAAACAAAAAATAGGTAAACTTCTGTTAAGGCCTGAAATTTCTATTGAAAATCTAAAACAATCTCCCGCCATGGAGAAGTTGCTTGCTCCGTATTCAGAAGATGCCCAAGCAGCAACAGAAACAAGGATTAAATATGCCACCTATTTAGAAAAAGAAAAAGAAAATGCAGATAAATTAAAACGGTTAGAAAATATAATTATTCATGAAGATTTTGACTATAATAAATTACAATCATTGAGCAAGGAATCGAGAGAAAAATTAAGTAAAGCCAAACCTCAAACTATAGGCCAGGCAAGCAGAATAAGTGGTGTCACACCTTCTGATATTTCCGTATTATTGGTATACTTTGGCAGATAATATGAAAAATAATTCAATATTTTTTTATATAGCTTTTATTGTATTAATTGTACAATCTTGTGCCCAACCAGCAACACCAACAGGTGGAGAAAAAGACACCAAACCTCCCGTTATTATTGAATCTACAATACCCAATAAAGCAATAAATACTACACCAAAATTAATTACATTTTATTTTGATGAAAATGTAAAAATTACAAATCCAGAAAAGAATATTTTCATTTCACCCATGCCTTCTGTAAGCCCCAAGTTTACGAAAACCAATAAATCATTGACCATAGATTTTAGACAAGTTCCATTAAACACCAACACTACTTATACCATTCAATTCAATGAAGCCATTGCCGATTTGAACGAAAACAACGTTGGCAACTATAATACATTCTTTTTTAGCACAGGTACCAAAATAGACAGTTTAAATCTCAATTTTCAGGTTAAAAAAATAAGCACAAGTAAAAAAGACAACTACAAAATTATTTGTACCAATTCCAGCAATCCATTGGATACATTTACTGGACTGTATCAAAAAAATAGTTTTCACTTATCTGGATTAAATTCTGATTCTAAAACCATTCTAATTTATAACGATGCGAACAATAACAATACCGCAGATGACAACGAAGAAATTGGTTATAAAAACCTTAGCGCAACCACAACGGACACCATAACCATTTATACATACAACAGAGCCAAGCACATTGTAGAAACCAAGATTATGAATGGGCAATACTACCTTATTGGGCTCAATCCTACATATGCCAATTATGTTGCAAAATCTTTAAATATTCATCACATAAAAGATACATTATTTTCAAATAAAAAAGTTATTGATAATATAAAATCCATGCTTTCAAAAGAATACTACATCATTAGTGAACTGGCAGAAAGTAAAACTCCATATGTATCACAAGTAATCCATCAAACAGAAGATTCCATATCACATACCTATTCTATTACCTATAATCAAAATATTCAATCAATAATTAACGATAGCATCCGGTGTTATTCTACATACGATTCTTTGATTTCTAATGAAACCATTTCAATCACCATTACTGATTCTAACACCCTCAATATCCGCACACCATTGAATGTAACCAGAATAAATATTCCAGCAAATGGTATTCGTTTTTCTAACACTCTAAGAAATAAAACCACAGAACTAAAGCCAGAATCCTTATGCACGTTTGCATTTACTAACCCAGGTGAATTTGCACTACGAGGTGAAATTAGTTATAACAACAACAAATATTTGGTTTCTATTGAACCCAAAACCACTGCCACTTTGCGCGTTCCTTGTGGAACATACAGTGGAACTTTTTACGAAGATAAAAACAACAATTATGAGCTCAACGCACCAGTACCTAAAGAGGGAATAGCAGGTGAACAGTTACTTTTACTAGAAAAAATGCTCACCAATCCCAATTTAGAGAGCAACATTGTACTCAAAATGCCCGAATAACTGTGAATTACACTGCGCTTAAAATGGATAACAATGTGGGTAGAATAGAATCGAAAATAGGTGTGTTAAGAGCTGTTTGTAAAGCACAGGTTTTTACCACACATGTACATATAAAACCATAATAACTTCTAAATAAAAAAACATTTTCCACTTATAATTATTAATTGTGATTATCTCTATAAAGCCCAGTAACACTGCAATAAAGACCAAAATAAATTCGTGGAAAACCTTATGGATAATAAAAAAGCAAGCCTTATTTTTAAAAATAACCCACATATCCACACAGCTATATTATGTATTATTTAATATAAATATTTAAAAGATATTAAAATACATTATTAGGGCTGGGGAAAACCACATTACCCATGATAGACCGAATTGAATTAGTTTTGTAACTCAAATGCTGGAAAAGATAGAAACCATAAAAGCCGAGGTTGCGGCATTGGAATTTAAAAATGCTGCGGATGTGGAGAATTTCCGTTTGAAGTATCTTTCCAAAAAAGGACTCATCAATCAGCTGTTGGTTGATTTTAGAGAATTGAATGGGGAAGAAAAAAAATCGACCGGCAAGCCGTTGAATGAGCTCAAAGCACAGCTCGAGGCAATGTTCCGGGATGCAGAAGCGGCGTTTGTTTTAGAAAACACTGCAGGAGAAGAATTTGATAGATCATTGCCTTTGGCTGCAATTACTCCAGGGGCATTGCACCCATTGACAGTGGTAAAAAACCAATTGTGCGATATCTTTTACAGTTTGGGTTTTGACCTTTCCGAAGGCCCTGAAATAGAAGACGATTGGCACAACTTTAGTGCTTTGAACTTTGCAGAAGACCATCCTGCAAGAGATATGCAAGACACTTTTTTTACGGGAGATTATGTATTGAGAACACATACCAGTTCAGTACAAATCCGTGAAATGGAAACAGCCCAACCACCATTTAGGCTTATCATGCCAGGTAGGGTATATAGAAATGAGGCTGTAAGTGCCCGCAGCAACTGTTTTTTTCATCAAATAGAAGGTTTGTATGTTGATGAAGGGGTAACCTTTGCAGATTTAAAACAAACACTGTTTTATTTTGTACAACAATTTTTTGGAGAAGGCACACAGGTGCGTTTTAGGGCCAGTTATTTTCCTTTTACAGAGCCCAGTGCTGAAATGGACATATGGGCAGGTACCGATAC
>JADYZD010000319.1 GCA_020853295.1 Bacteroidia bacterium
TACTCCTTTTTCATGCGCCCAACAAAAGTTTTCAAATCTGTGGCCACAGCAAAATTGTAGGTATTGGCCATAATGAATGCAGGCCAAGTAGTATCATTAAATCCTGTATCATAAATGCCATTGGTATTTTCCAATACTGCAATCACAGAATCGGCTTGGATTTCCAATTTGGATGCCAATGTGGATGCCAATTTCTCCGTATCCATTCCGCCCAGAATGGTCACATTCACAGTTTGGTAGCGGTTCTGTTTTAAAATTTGAACCAATTGATAAATGGAACAACCAGCTGGTATTTTAATGGTACATGGTTTTACGAACTTATAACCCAGTCTTGGAATCCAAGTAGATAATTTCTCCCGTTGATCCATCCCTGTTTTGCTTGCAATTTCGGCAACAAGTGTGTCGATATTCCAGTGCTTTCGCAGCCTCAACTCCACCGATTTTTGGCCCAGTGCAGGAGCAAAAAGCACATAAGCAAAATACGCAGCAACAGCTGCACCCAACAGCAATAAAACTAGAATTACCTTTTTAAGCCCTTTCATGCAAGGCCGCAAAAATCGAAGAATGGGATGGATTTGCAAAACAGGAAAGGCATTAAAATCGAGGTTTGATGAAATTCGACAAAAGCAATATGCTGCAAATAGTACCTTTGCATGGTGAAAATTGCATTGATAGGTTATGGGAAAATGGGCTTAGAAATTGAAAAAAGCGCCATTTCTAGGGGGCATGAAATCATTCATGCCTTTAACCGAAGCAACCCAGTAACTATAGAAAAACTTAGCGAAGCAGATGTTGCCATTGAATTTACCCAGCCCGAAGCAGCTGTAAACAATATTCAGATGTGTTTTCAAGCTTCTTGTCCGGTAATTGTTGGCACCACCGGCTGGTACCCGCAATTTGATGCTGTAAAACTGGAATGTGAAGCCCAAAATGGCAGCTTGCTTTACGCCACAAATTTTTCTTTGGGTGTAAATATTTCATTTTTTTTGAATGGTATATTGGCCAAAATCATGAGCCATTACCCCGATTACAATGCCAAAATCACAGAAATCCACCATACCAAAAAAATGGATTCCCCCAGCGGTACTGCCATTTCACTTGCCGAAGGAATTATAGAAAATCACCCATCCTTTAAAGAATGGGAACTCAATACAGGCGCCAGTTTTGGCCCAAAACTCCCCATAGAAGCACTGCGGGAAGGCGAAGTTCCTGGTACCCATATTGTAACTTTTTCTAGTGCAATTGACTCTATTACATTAAAACATGAAGCATTCAACAGAACAGGCTTTGCCTTGGGTTCAGTTATCGCCGCAGAATGGCTTTCTGACAAAAAGGGGGTGTATAGTATGAAAGACATGCTTAATTTTGACGCTTTGATACAATAAAAAATGGAATCTTACCAATTAGCAATATTTATGATCATGTGGTGTGTGGCATTTTTGCTCACCCGCATCGGCTTGGCCGCTTTGTTCAAAAAAGCAGGCATAAATCCTTTACTCGCTTTTATTCCCATCATCAGTTGGTGGTTTTGGATAAAACTGGTCAACCGCCCTTGGTGGTACATGATTGGTATGGTTATTCCCTGTATCAATATCCTTTTCAGCTTCAACATCACCTTAGACCTATTAAAGAGTTTCGGTCAAAACAAATTTTGGCAGCATTTTCTTGGAACGGTTTTTACGTTTTTCTATTTGCCCATTATAGCATTTAGAAGCGATGTAAAGTACCTCGGCGGTGCTGGCGACCCAGAATGGAGAAAGAAAAACCCCGTAAGCAATAAAGGTGGCCGCGAATGGGCCGATGCTTTGCTTTTTGCCATGTATATCGCAGGTGGTATGCGCGCCTTGTATTTCGATTTGTACCAAATTCCTACTCCCTCCATGGAAAGCAACCTTATGGTGGGCGACTTTTTGGTGGTGAGCCGCGCAAAAGTGGGAATGCGCATTCCCATGACCCCTATAACCATTCCGGTGGTGGCTCATAAAGATTTCTTGGGCTTTCAAGCCTTTACCAATTTAATAGAACTGCCATATATGAGGCTTCCTGGTTGGTACACCATTAAAAACAATGATGTAATTGTTTTTAACTACCCCGCAGATGCTGAAGATTTTCCGGTGGATAAGCGCGACAACTATGTAAAACGTTGTGTGGGAATTCCAGGTGATAGTCTTTGGGTAAAAAATGGACAAGTGTATATCAATGGCAAAGCCCTACCGAAAGTTGGAAAACAACAAAAGCGCTATTTGGTAGTGATGAAGGAACCCATGAGTTACGACTTTTTGTTGCGCAACAATTTGGGAGATTATCAAATAGCACCTGAAGCTTCTGAAATCTTAAAACAAACCGCCAACAAAGGCATTCGGGCCAATCCTGTTCATATTTTTACTTGGCCTGAAAATGCTGAGAATATTAAAAAAGACCCCGCTGTTTTTGAAAAAGGTGTTTTTGAAATCACTGAAGATATTGGAACTGGTCCAGTTACTTTTCCCAATTCAATTGCAAATGGAGAACAACTCACCAATTGGAACATTGACAATTATGGACCCATTTACTTGCCCAAACGGGGTTACCAAATGCAACTCAATGCCAGCAACTGGAACTTTTACCGCTTGGCCATTAACAAATATGAGCATGCCAATGTAGAATTTGATGGCAAAACCTTTAGCCAAAATGGAAAAACCATTACCAGTTACACCTTTAAATATGGCTATTATTGGATGATGGGTGATAACCGATACAACAGCGCCGACTCTCGCTTTTGGGGATATGTTCCGGAAGACCACGTAGTTGGTAAACCATTGTTCACCTTCTTTAGCATTAAACGTGTAATTGAAATTGGCGAAGACAATGCTCCCGTAATTGGGCATGGTACCATGGTTTACAAAACCAAAGGTTTGCGGTTGAACCGTATTTTTAAAGCCATTGAATAAGAATATTGAATCAATGAATATGAAAAAGGATTGTGGTTTCACAGTCCTTTTTTTTTGCTCCACATAAAAGTGGCAAATCCAACAAGAGAAAATTTCGGGATTGACTTGAATGTTACAAGAACATGCCTGCCATTAAATCAATATCATGGCATTTAATACCAAATTTATCGCCCAAGTTGCGGTTGGTTAAACTGCCTTTAAACAAATAAGTACCTTTGCGAATGCCCGGTTTCAACCTTAGGTAATCGGCAAAACCACCCAAATTCCCCATTTCGTCTAGCATGGGTGTAAACACATTGCTCAATGCATAACTGGCAGTGCGGCTAACCCGTGATGCTATATTGGGCACACAATAATGGATTACCTCGTGTTTTTTAAATATCGGTCTTTCGTGTGTGGTAACTTCAGAAGTTTCAAAATTACCACCGCGGTCTATGGCCACATCAATCATTACTGAATTTGGGCGCATATGCATAACCATATCTTCGGTAACTACAACGGGCGAACGGGCACTTTTGCCTGACAAGGCACCGATAACCACATCCGCACTTTCCAAAGCATTTTTAATTACCCTTGGATGAATGGTGCTGGTGTATAAATGGAAACCAAAATTGTTTTGAATGCGGCGCAAGCGGTACATGTTGTTGTCAAATACCTTTACATTGGCACCTAGGCCCAGTGCTGCTTTGGTGGCAAACTCGCCAACTGCTCCAGCACCAATTACCACCACTTGTGTTGGGGGTACACCAGCAAATCCACCCAACAATTCTCCTTTACCAATATGGGTATTGTTCAAATACTCTGCGGCAATTAGAATACTGGCGGTACCGGCAATTTCACTCATGGCCCTAATGATGGGCAAAGCTCCTGAATCATCCTCCATAAACTCATACGCCACTGCATTGATGCGTTTTTCCATCATCATGCGCAGTAAAACCTCATCCAATTGGTTGATTTGCAATGCAGAAATGAGCAATTGCCCAGGGTGCATGAGTTCAATTTCTTTTCGGGTAGGTGGATCTATTTTTAAAATAATATTGCACTCGTACACCTCTTTGTTGGTGTACACAATTTCGGCACCTGCCTCACTGTATTGGTTGTCGGCAAAATTTGCATTTCGGCCGGCCCCAGTTTCTATTTTTATTTGATGCCCGTTGGCAGTAAAATATTGAACTGCAGAAGGGGTAAGCGGCACCCTGTTTTCCTGAAAGGTTACTTCCTTTGGAATGCCAATTACCATAGAATGGTTTTTCGGATTCATCCGAATTGCCTGAGCCAGTGTTTCAGCCTGAGATGCGAACTCTGGCATTTCTCCCATTAACTTTTTCGACATAAATATTGAGTGTATACTTTACAACACAAAACCCAACAAGACTGCCTACCTGTATAGACAAAGAATTGTCACAGTTTTTTCACAAAGATACACAATAAATCAGCTGGTGTATACGTTTATACCAGTGAAAACTGGTATTATTTGTCAATTGTACCTATTTTTGCAGTAAACCAAAGATACAGTCTATTCTATATTTGATGAGGAAAAAAGCGCTAACAATACTGGCGGCAGCCATCTACCCTTGCTTTGCATGGGCTCAAGCCCCTGTTGGGCCGGTTATGGAAACAAACCTAAACCGTATCGACAGTTTAACCCAGTTGTTGTATAGCGAAATACCCAGTCACATCGCGCAAACAGATTCTGTGGCTGTATTTAATGTAGACCAATCTACATTCGAAAAACAAATGCTCTCTATGGGCAGTGCCATTCCTTTTGATTACCAACAGGCAGTAGTAGCTCAAATCAATTACCTCATGCGCCAACCAGAATCTTTCTTTGAAAGTTTGCACAAACGCATGCAATTGTATTTCCCAATTTTTGAAGAAGTTCTCGACCGTTACAGCCTTCCACAAGAGCTGAAATATGTAAGTATTATTGAATCCAACCTCAATCCCAATGCACAAAGTTGGTGTGGGGCTATGGGCCTTTGGCAGTTTATGCCTTAGACCGGCCGTAGCATGGGGATGCGCATAGATTACAGCATAGACGAACGCAAAAGCATTATATATGCCACTGAAAAGGCATGTGAATTCTTGGGCGGTTCATTTAAAAGCTTCAACGATTGGCTTTTGGCCATCTCTAGTTACAACTGTGGTCCGGGCAATGTAAAACGTGCTATAGCCCGCGCTGGTACCAATGATTTTTGGAAATTGCGCTATTACTTGCCCAAAGAAACCCAAGGTTACGTGCCTAAGTTTATAGCAACAGCCTATGTGCTCAACTATACCCGTTTTGCCAAGTACAACAGCAATGGCACTACCAACCTATTGGTGCCTACGCCCATAGATTCTACCATCAGCATTGCGCATTTGGCTGGTTTCTTGGGTGTTACAGAAGATGAAATTTTCTCTTACAACCGCGAATTGGTAAAGAAAACCACGGTAGAAAACCATACAACTTCCATCATGCTGCCTTATGCTTTGAGCATGCAGTTTTTAGAAAATAAAGACAGTGCCTTTGCTTATGCACGCAATCAAAAAGCAGTAGCAGCTGCTGCACAACCTGTGGTGGAGAAAAAAATGGTGGCCCATTACCACACAGTGCGCAGTGGCCAAACCATGTACAGCATTGCCAAGCGTTATGGAGTTACGGTAACCCAACTAAAAGTGTGGAACAACCGCAGGTCTTCTACCGTATCTGTGGGCCAGCGCATCATTTATTACCGCACCGAGTGGGTGAAAACTTCTTCCTGATTTTTAAAGTAATTACATTTACATGGTCTTTGTTACGGCATTTTTAACCAAATTTGCTGCTTGAATATGCGTAATTTTATTGCTTCTGCCCTGATACTTTCCATTGGCATAAGTTCCATTATTTCCTGTAAAAACACCAGTAAAACCGCTGCGTCAACACCTTCTGAAGGTTTGCCTGGAGAGGTATTGGTTGTCGGCGATGAAGACAATCTAGATGAGATTAAAGATGCGTTTTCATCCTTTTCTATAGAAGACCCCATTTTGGTGTTGGCAGAACATGCTGAAGAAAAGAAACACGAAAAGGCATTTAACTTTTGGTTTGCCAGAAGCGAATCTTGGGAAACCAACGAAAAAACCGCAAGTATGGTTGTTGTTGTAGGCGATGCCAAAAAATTTGCCGCAGCGTTAAAAGACCACAAACCCTTGAAAAAAACAAAAACAGCCAATGATATTGCGTTAAAACTGTACTCCAATGTTTGGTCTACACCGCAAACAGTGGTGCATATCGATTGTAAACCCGAAGAATTAAAAGCCCAAATGCAGGGCGACTTGGCCAAAGAACTTTACCGGTTGCTGTATACCCAAGAATTGGCTCAGGGTTTTCCCGGCACTTTGGCCTCAAATGCATATACCGATTCGGTTTCAAAACTGATTTGGAACAACTATGGTTTCACTTTTCAGTTTCCACCCCAATTTAGGCTGGAGTACACCAATAATGAGGTGGTTTGGCTGCGTCAAGAAACGCAAAAATTTTACAGGCATTTGTTTATCAATATTTTTAGGGACAGCATCAGCATGGATTCAATGAATGCAGCTATAGCCAACCGCAATTTCTTTACCTCCAAATATGTGAAAAACACAGAAGGAATGCGCGCTTTAATCAGCGAAAGCGCCTTGTTTCCATTGCAATACACCAATGAAAATATGCATGGCCAAAATGTGAAAGTTCTCAGAGGTTGGTACCATGAAGAAGGTACTTTTAATCGAGGTCCTTTTGCACGCTATTATTTTCACGATACCAAAAACCACAGGTATATTGCTGTGGATGGTTTTCTCTTTGCGCCCAATATGCCGCGCCAATCATTTTATCGGATATTTGACCTCATTGCCAATTCTGTAAAATGGAACCCGTAAAAAAAATCGTCATTTTTGCCTCGGGTAGCGGCACCAATGCTGCCAATATTATCGATTATTTCCATGCTAAGCAAAGTGCTAAAGTTCAGGCTGTGTTTTGCAACAAACCAGGTGCCGGTGTCTTGCAAAAAGCTGTTGAACGCAATGTAGCAACCCATGTTTTTTCAAAGGAAGACTGGAACAGCGGCCAGGGCATAAATGCGCAATTGATATCGTACAATCCCGATTTAATTGTACTGGCAGGATTTTTATGGCTTTTTCCAGCGCGTTTACTGCAACTTTTTCCAGATAAAGTGGTCAATATTCACCCGGCATTGTTGCCTGCCTATGGCGGCAAAGGCATGTATGGAGAGCATGTTCACAAGGCTGTTTTGGCCAATAAAGAAAAACGACATGGTGTAACAGTGCATTTGGTAAATGAAGAATTTGATAAAGGAAAAATAATTGCACAACAAGATTTTGAGGTAGCAGAAAATGAAACATTGGAAAGCATATCTCAAAAAATCCATGCTATAGAATATAGCCTATTTCCAGTGGCAATTGAGAAAATACTCCTCTAAGGGCCTTTTTTGACTTTGAACTCTACCCTTCTGTTTCGTTCTCGTCCCTCTTCGTAATCATTGTCGTCTATCGGGTCTGTATCTCCTTTGCCTTGATAGGACATTCGGGCAATATCAATTCCCTGAGATTCCAAGTATTTAATTACTGCCTTTGCCCTTTTTTCACTGAGAATTAAATTCTCTTTGGGCTTCCCCTGATTGTCGGTATGCCCTACCACCACCAATGTATACGATTCATTTGCCTGTAAATATTCAGCCAAACTATCCAACGCAGGGAATGCTATTTCCAATAAATCCCACTTGGCAGTAGCGAACTGCACTGTGGAAAGCACAAAACTATCTACTTCGGGTTCTTTGGGCAATTCTGCCGGTGGGGTGCAATTGGGGATATTGCAGATACACTTGGCCTCATCTAAAACAGCGGCAATAATTGGATTGCGCAAAAAATAATAAATATCGTTGCTGCCCGGTACTAGGGTATATATCGAATCCAAAGCCCAATGTTTGATGTTGGACTCATCAGAGAAATGACCAAAATACACATACTTTTCACCACCAGTGGCTTTAAACCTGCCTTGCACAGTCATCCATTGCTCGCGCAAACAAATGGGCACATTGGGTGGTGAGAGGATAAAGGTACCTTCTTCACTTACTTCACCATTGATATGCTCTCTGGTCAGTTGTTTTCCATCAAATGCACTTACCCAAGCTCCAACCCTATTCAGCGCATAAATACTGCCGGAATTGAGTTTAACTTGCACACTAAAACAATAGGTTTTATCTGCTTCAAGTGGTGTTTCAAGTGTGGCTTTAACGACTTCGTAGTTGGTACCAGCAGCCCTAAATCCCAAAATAGCCATTCCATCAGCGGAAAATACATCTGGTGATTCAATGGCATTGCTCCAATGGTCCACTATTTTATTGTTTAACACATATTTGCCCTCTTTTAAGGGCTTTCCGTTGCTCAAAAATTTGGGGTTCAATATCAAGTTCTGCTCTTCGGGTTGGAGCTGCACCTGACTGTCTATAAAGGATTCAACGCCAGAAAACATTTCCAACATTTCTTCGTCTTTCCAAATAATGTTGGTTTTAACTGCTTTGGGTGCGTTTGAGGCATCTGCTTCCTCCTGGTTTAGCCCCACTATTCCCACAATGGGTTTATAGGGTTTCTTTTCAGCAGTGGGTGCCGCATATGGCTCCCATTTGGCAATTTCATCTACTGTCCATGATTTTAGTTTTCCTTTTTCGGAAAAATCAATTTGCCAATGGGCACTATCTGGTTTAAAAATCCTCAGGGAATCATTTCCTGCATAGTTGGCTCCACTGTCGAGTGCAATCCACTTCACCGGCCTGTCGAGAACATATTCCATTTTAAAAAATGCTTTACCCGTTTCGTTGTAAAACTCCCATATCCCGTTTTTTGTAAACAGTTCCCCATCCATCAGGTAATTGCCCTTTTTGTAGAGGACCCCATCAATGCTTAAGAAAGTCCAGTTGCCGCTGCGCAAATCGGCGGTATACTTAGAGCCATACGAGTTTTTAATGTTCTTTTTACACACCTCACCTGTGGCTGTAAAATTGCCATCAGTAAGTGTTTGTGTTTTACATTGGGCTTGCAGCAGCGCAGTTTCAGCACACAAAAAGAAAAAGAATATGGTAAATTTCATTCCCTTTAATAAAAACGAAAAATAGGGCAAAACATTGCAAAAACCCTAATAAATATTGCAACCTTTATCCAAATCAACGTCTTTTGTATACGAAACTTACGGTTTAATTTTATGCTCCTAAAAAACTTGAACGCTTGTATAGCGTTTTCTCTATTTCTATTTGCCCTACCCTCTAGTGCCCAAACCGATATGGACGGCATTATGATGGCAAAAAGAAACCTCTGCTCAGAACTTACTTATAGCCATGCCTCTTGGACCCATTATTGGGAAGGTACTTTTTACCGCGACAATGCGAATATTGGTAAAGTTTCTGCCCAGACCATAGGTTTTATGAGCAATTATGGGGTTACCGACAAATTTAACGTTCTTGTAACTGTGCCCTATATCAGCACCAAGGCATCTGCCGGCACATTGCATGGTTTAAAAGGATTACAAGATTTTGCGCTGATGGGCAAATACAAGTTTTGGAATGCCGAAAAAAATGGTTTTTACATGGGCGCCGTAGGTGTTTTGGGTATTACCACTCCCTTAAGCAACTATACACCAGATTTGCTCCCCTTGTCTATTGGCATGCACAGCACTAATGGTGTAGGTAGGTTGATCTTGGATGTAGAAAAAAAGAATTTTTTCACCACACTTTCTTATGCATACACCACTTGTTCCAATGTAAAAATAGACAGAGAATCTTATTACACCACCGAAATGCACAATACCAATATTGTGAATATGCCCAACAACAGCAGAATGCAAATTAGGGCTGGTTATAGAAAAAACGAATTGTTGGTTGAACTGTTTGCCGACCGCATGAATACCATTGGTGGATTTGATATTCGTAAAAATGACATGCCCTTTATTTCAAATAATATGGACATGAGCCGCGTTGGCGCCAATGTAAAAATACCCATTCCCAAAACCAATGGATTTGGAGTTGTGGCGAATACCGCATACACTGTTGCCGGCCGCAATGTGGGCCGCACCTTTCAATACATGGCAGGTTTGTTTTATATCGCTGAATTTTCTCAGAAAGGAGCTGCAAAATGAACAAGAAAATCCTCTTTTTAAGCGCCATAATTGTTGCTGCATGGGGCATTCATTCTTGCAGAAGAGATATCAAAGACCGCAGCTTGACTTATCCTGCCTTAAATCCCTTAAAGGCAGATACCAATGCAGGCAATTGGAAACCCATTTTACTCAGCAGTGCCAGCGAATTCCCAGTTGATGCGCCTTTGGCTGTCACTTCCAATGATTATAAAAGTGAATTGCTGGAAATTAAAAGTTGGCAGGCCAATATTACCGATGAGCAACAGGACAATATAGACTACTGGAGTGCCGGTTCTGTGCTGCGTTGGAACGAGATTATGCGTGAATTGGTGGCCAAATACAACTTGCCTCCCTATCAAAATGCGGATGGTACTTACCCCCTTCCAAATGCTGCCAATCCTTTGGCGTATCCATTTTTCCCATTTGCCAATCCGCCTTATGCAGCAAGGGCTTATGCCTATGTAAGTGCGGCGCAATACGATGCCGTAGTAGCTGCGTATCACTACAAGAGCAAACTTAAAAGACCCACACCACATCAGGTTGACAACTCTGTAAAAGAATTAATTCCCGTTACTGCTGCATATGCCTATCCAAGTGAAGATGCAGTAATTGCTGGGGCCGCTGCAGAAATGATGAAATTGTTGTTTCCTGGAGATCAGTCTTATATCCAACAAAAAGTAACAGCAGCTAAAAATGCACGCATTGCTTCAGGTGCCAATGTGCGTAGCGATTGGGATGCGGGTGAGAAACTGGGCAAAATGGTGGCCCAGAAATTCTTGACACGTGCACGGAATGACAAGGCTGGAAAAGCTGTGGGTACTCCCGCAGACTGGGCAAAATTGGCTACAGATGTGGAAGCCAAAGGCGAAGTGGCATGGAAAAGTTTAGAATCTCCTGCCCGTCCTCCCATGTTGCCATTGTTTGGCAATGTACGGGGCTTTTTGATGGATTCTTCCGAGGTAGTAATGGGTCGCCCACTTCCACCACCTTTAACCAACTCCGAACAATTTAAAAAAGAAACCAAAGAAGTACTTGAATTCAGCAAAAAATACGACCGTGAGAAATTGCGAATTGTGCATTTCTGGGCAGATGGTGCAGGAACCTATACCCCACCTGGGCATTGGAATGCAATTGCTTGCGAAGATTTTGTAAAAGAACGTTTTAGCGAAGCCCGTTGGGCAAGAAACTTGGCATTGTTAAATATGGCATTGTTTGATGCAGCCATTTGCTGCTGGGATGCCAAATACTATTACTTTAACCAAAGACCCAGTCAGGCTGATCCCAATATCAAAACATGGACAGGTGTTCCCAATTTCCCTGCTTATGTTTCGGGGCATTCTACGTTCTCAGGAGCAGCTGCCACAATACTTGGCCATATTTTGCCCAGTAGGTCTGCCGCTTATGATGGCATGGCACAAGAGGCGTCTATGTCGCGTTTGTATGGATGTATCCATTACAGAAGTGATTGTGATGCAGGATTGAAATTGGGGAAAGGGGTTGGCAATAAAGCCATTACTGTAGCCCAAACTGACGGCGCTGAATAAAGAATAAAAAAATAAAAAGAGGGCGGCCAAATGGCCGCCCTTTGTTTTTAATTGCTATGTCTTATATCTTCGTATCTCCTCATGCACAAATCCCTGCAAGAACTGGAAAATGGCTTAACAGAAATTCGCAAATCCCCATACGATTTGGGTGCGGTGGAAATGATTGTGAGTAGGCCTAAAGAAAATGAACGCCAACTTTTAGATTTTGCCGAGCTTAGTGAAACACTGGGTTTGGTGGGCGACAATTGGTTTCAAAAACCCAGCAGCAGCAGTGCTGATGGTGGCCCACACCCGGCCAAACAAATTACCTTGATGAACAGCAGGGCCATACAACATATTTCTGGAGATGAAAGCAGATGGCCATTGGCCGGGGATCAGTTTTTTGTAGATATGAATTTGGGATACAGCAATTTACCTCCAGGAACTTTGCTCAGTATTGGCACCGCTATAGTTTCTGTTTCAGAACCACCGCACCGGGGTTGTAAGAAATTTGCCGAACGTTTTGGTCAGGATGCCATGCGGTTTGTGAATTCCGAAGCTGGGCGAGAACTCAACTTGCGAGGCATCAACTGTGCAGTAGAACAAGCTGGTGTAGTGAGAAAAGGAGATGTGGTGAGGAAATTGGGGGTGTGAATTTAATCTGGCTTATTTAAATGTTATGTGCTATTTCAGTAACAACATTGTAAAATCAATGCTAATATTAAAATGATGAAATCCTAAATAGGCCAAATACCAGAATGATTTGGATTACATCAATTTGTCTCAAAACTTTGCTCTGTATATGCAATGCAATTGTTTCTGCTTCAGCACCCATACATTTGAAGATGTAATTATATTCAAACCATCACTCCACCACCAATTTCATTCCCCTGGTTTCGCCTGTTTCCATTATTTTAGCATATACAAAATAAATTCCTGGTGCCAATTCGGAAATATCTATATGCTCTTGTTCATTTTGCTCTGTTTTTAACCACAAACGGCTCCTACTGTCGTAAATCTTTACTTCTACATTGCCATAGTAAAAAGGTATAGCTATACGCAATTTGTCTTTTGCCGGATTGGGCTGTAACATGGCAACTGCTTCCTTTTCTTTAAATTGAGGATGGTTGTATATTTTGCCCATACTGTCGGTTTTAAATAAATACGTAACATTGGTGCTATTGCCATTTAAATGCCTCCAACCCACAGCCATACCATAGTACCCCCCATCCTTACTGGGTTTTACTCTTACTATTGAAATTTCATCATTCGGTCCGTTTTTAAATACAGTTGTTGAAAATTTGCTTATATTGAATTTGTCATACACCGAAAAGGTTTCACCACCAGCAGCCAAATAGCCATTTGGTATTTTGAACATAAAAGAGCCACCGCCACTATCAAAGCGTTGAACTACATTTAAATCAGAGTTATACATATATAAATCATATCCAGTCCATTGAGGGGTGCGGACTAATGCAATTATATTAGTGTCATTCATTGCGCATACTGATCGATAAGAATAATTTCCGCTGTAAACCTTATAATCGTAGTAACCATTGGTTGGGTCGCCAAAAATATCCGGCTTAGGATCAGGCTCAATAGGTGCTCTTTTTATAATAGCCCCTAAGGTATCCACAGAAAACCATTCACAGCGCTGATAAAAATCATCATCTTCGCCCAACAAAATATACCCACCAGTTTTCGTATTCTTAAACAAGCGGCTCCAGTACCTGCTTTTTCCTATATCTGTAAAATAATTTTGCCATAATACGTTGCCGGTGTAATCTGCACCCGCTATCCAGTACTGTAATGAATCTGCTTTGTTGTTTGTAAATCTAAGGCCACAAACCACAAATTGTTTCCGGCTAACATCATCAATCCAATCTCTAATATACCTTACTTCTAAATCATCATCTACTGCGATATCAAACACTTTATTCCCACGTAAATCATCCGCTTCTATATTGAAATTGCCATAAAACCCATATCCAGTGCCAAATTTATA
>JADYZD010000320.1 GCA_020853295.1 Bacteroidia bacterium
AATTTGGCAGATGCCTTTGTAAAAGCATGTACTGAAAATTACCTAATAGAATTGGAAAAATAGCCCAGAATGGTTTTAGGAATTTAGGGCAGTATTGAGTTTTTCTAAATATTCCTCATGGCTAATTTCGTATGCCCCAAATTGCACCAAATGCGGATTTAAGTATTGTGAATCCAATAATAAAAAATCGTTGTTGCGCAAAGTTTCAACCAAAAAAACCAGTGCAATTTTAGAAGCATCTGTCACTTTAAAAAACATACTTTCTCCAAAGAAAGCTTTGCCTAAACTCACCCCGTACAAACCTCCCACCAATTCTCCATTTTGCCAAGCCTCAAAACTGTGTGCCAGCCCCCTGTGGTTTAGTTCAATATAAGCATCAATAATTTCCTGTGAAATCCATGTATCGTCATCCCTTGTTGCAGCGCATTCATGAATCACCTGTTCAAAATCCTTGTTGATGTATAAGTCGAATTTTTGTTGCCGGTACAAACGCGCCAGATTTTTGGGAACCACAAAGCCTTCATCGATAGGAATAATACCTCTTATAGCTGGTGTATGCCAGTAAATTGCATTATTCTGATCGGGGTGCGCCATTGGGAACGCCCCTGCAGCATATGCCTGTACCAAAATTTCAGGGGTTAAAAACACAGCTTGCAAAAATGCAAAAGAAAATGCGGTATATGTTGTTTTTTTGCAGTTTCGATGAGTAAAAATAAAACAGAGAAGTTTTTAGAGTTTGATGCCTTTGAGAATACATTGGATTTCAACTCCGATACTAAGGGCAAATGGGCAACTATTTTTGGCAATAGCAATCCCATTGTGTTGGAGCTGGCTTGTGGTAAAGGTGATTATGCCATTGGAATGGCAAGAATGTACCAAAATAAAAATTTTGTAGGGGTTGACATCAAAGGGAATAGATTGTGGAGGGGCGCAAAGACTGCTACTGATGAAAAATTAGAGCATGTTCGGTTTTTGCGCATTCAAATAGATTTTATTGAAAAACATTTTGCTCCTGGTGAGGTTTCTGAAATTTGGATTACCTTTCCAGATCCTCAGCCAGCGAAATATAGAAAGCGGCTTACATCTACAAAATTTTTAAATTTATACCGAAATATTGCTGCTAAAAATGCTATAGTAAATTTGAAAACCGACAGCGATTTATTTTATGAAAGCACCCTAGAGACGATTGCTGAAGAGCAATTAGAAATTTTAGAGAATATAAATAATGTATACGCGCAACCCAGTGTTTCTGATTTGATGAAAATAAAAACATTTTATGAAAATATTTGGCTAAAAGAAGGACGTACCATTAAATTTATTCAGTTTAATTTAAACAAGTAATCGCGGGTACTTCACGTTACTATTTTAATTGGTTTTGCCAACAATTGCTTTAATTTCGCGTAATGCATATATCCTTAGAATTGGGGGGTAAAAGGTACCACGCAGACCTTGGGTTTTCTGTAGATTTATCTCTAGGATTGGGCCCTGGTGCAGATAATCCTTCGGCTTTTGGAATTCCGGATGCAGAAATCCAACCCATACGAGTGGGAGATTTTGTAGGCAGTGTTGCGGCAGGCAGTGGCGCCAATTGTGACGTAATCCAATTTTGTGCCCATGGCAATATAACGCATACTGAATGTTTTGGCCATATTTCTAAAAATCATGAATCAGTTGCGGACTGCATTCAACTGGATTTATTAACAGTGGATGTAATCACAGTTCCACTTGCAGAGAATGGTGTAGAAAGGTATATCCATAGTGGTGTTTTTGATAAATTGCCACATACAGGAGCTGCTGCGGTTATTGTGCGTACTTTGCCAAATACTGAGGACAAGAAGCAAATGGTTTGGTCGGGAAAAAATCCGCCCTATTTTTCTGTTGGGGCTATGCAAAAACTGGTAGAACATGGTTACACACATTTGCTTACCGATTTACCATCTGTTGATCCGGAATCTGATGGTGGAGCACTTTCAGCGCACCATGTGTGGTGGCAATATCCACATAATACAAGAAAAAGTGCCAGCATTACAGAATTGATTTTTGTGCCTGAAACTGTTGTTGATGGTCTGTACTTGTTGAATTTACAATTTCCGAAAATACATTCTGATGCGGCACCATCTAGGGCCAAAATTTACCCATTGCAGGAAGTGAAATGAAATTTTTAGACCGGGAGCAATGGCTGTATTTGGGCAATGTAATCATGTCGCGCTGGGTGAATTCAGGCAAAGACATTACCGCATACGATCCAAAAAATATACTCTGCATAAAATGGGATGAAATTGGAGATATGGCCACTTGTTTGCACGTTTTTTCTCTTTTGAGAAAGCGGTATCCAAATGCAGAAATAGATGTAATTACCAAGCCATATTCTGCACCTTTATTATTTGGAAATGGCGATATAAATAATGTGTACACGGATTTAAAAAAATGGAATAAAAAGTATGATATTTTAGTGGAATTAAGAGGTACCAGATCAACATTATGGAAGACACTAAGATATTACCCTAAGGTGAGGTTGGATAGGGGAATTGTGAGGCTGAGACACAGGGGGAATCAACTGCATGAAACCCAAACAAATTTTGAAATTATCAAACCCATTTTGAATGATTTGCCTTTTGAAAAACCCCAATTGAAAATCCCCGAAAAGAGCAAATCAGAAGTGGATTATTTTATTTCACAAAACAAATTGGGTAAATATGCCATTATTCATGCTGGGGCCCGGCGAGAATTGCGGAGATGGAGTGCTCAAAAATTCGCAGAACTATGCCAGTGGCTGCACGATTCCAAAGGATTGCAATTGGTTTTTGCTGGGATTGAAGAAGAAGAAAAACAAATTTCAGAAATTACGGATAAATTGACATGTAATTATGTTTTGTTTACCAAAAACCACGACTTAATGTGCTTGGCCGCATTGATGCAGAAAGCACAAATTTTTATAGGGAATGAAAGTGGTCCACTACAAATTGCTGACGTTGTGGGTACGCCACTTATTGGGCTGTTTGGGCCTGGAGTTCCCAATGTTTTTTATCCCCAAGGTGAAAATTCCAAAATTGTGCACCATGTTTTGGATTGCAATCCCTGCGATCAATTGCACTGCGTAAGACCTACAGATACTTGCATGGATAAAATAGAATTGGCCGAGGTAAAACTGCTGGTGGACCAAATTTTGGCTACAACAGGTTCGTAAATTCAGTGTTAAGAAACTGTTTTTAAGTAATTCAAAATGGGTATATGTGTAGCAAAAAGTACATTGTACTTTTGAGGTCGCATGCATAGGGCATTTGAGGTTACCATTTTAGGCACATCTTCGGCATCTCCAACCAAACACCGCCATCCAAGCGCGCAGTTTGTGAGAATGGAAGGTGAGTATATGCTGCTGGATTGCGGAGAGGGTACCCAATTGCAATTGGTAAAATATGGACTGAGAACCCACCGGATACGGTATGTTTTTATCACCCATTTGCATGGAGATCATTTTTTTGGTTTGCCAGGATTAATTACCAGCATGGGTTTACACGGAAGAACGGAAAAACTTACCATTGCAGGACCCGAAGGATTGGAGCAAATATTGTCGGCAATTTTGGAATCGGGAGAAACCAAGCTTCCATTTGAACTTGAATATTTGGTATGCAATCCAAATGTGAGTGAGAATATTGTAGAAACCCATAATTTTTCGGTACAAACTGTGCCTTTGAAACACAGAATACCTTGCACCGGATTTATATTAAGAGAAAAAGGTCCCGAACTAAAATTGAATATTAACAGGTGCGAAGAATTGCACATTCCACCAAGCTTTTTTGAAGGAATAAAATTGGGTTCAGATTACACCACTCTAGAAGGAAAAGTGATAAGAAACGCTGAACTCACCCTTGCAGGATCTAAAAATAGAAGTTACGCCTATATCAGCGATACTATTTTTGATGAACAAGTTGCAGATGCAGTAAAAGGAGTGGAATTGCTTTACCATGAAGCAACATTTTTGCATGAATTGTTGGAAAGGGCAAATGAAACATACCATACAACAGCCTTGCAAGCCGGTCAAATTGCCAAAATGGCTGGAGTCAACAAATTGGTTATTGGACATTTTTCAGCAAGATATCAAAGTTTGGAAGCACTTGGCGAAGAAGCTTGTGGCGCATTTCCAAATACAGAAATTGCGGAAGAAGGCAAATGTTACCTGGTTTAGAAACCATATCAAAATAAATTCGGCAATTTTTCAGGGCCAATGTTGCTTGTCAAATCAACATCAACTTTTATTTGAACTCTTTGCTGGCTTGCATTAGAGGCTCTAGCTTAGTATTTCCAAACCGCACAGATTTTGCGCCAGAATACTTGAAATTGCTACAGATTTATTTTTTGGCAGTGCTTCTGGGTGCAATAAATAATAAACACAGTCTCCAAGCGTTAATAAGTAAAGTCATTCAGGTGCCTCACACCTACTAATTTCGCTGGTTGATACATGGCAAAGACCACCAAAAAAGGGACCGAAATTCCTGACTTCGACAAAAATGCAACTACGGATATTCCCGGCAAGATTACTGGGAATGATGTAAAGGAGATTGCTTTTTTGAAGAATGAGCAAGCACAGAAAGTGTTTGGATTTTTGTTATTGGTTTTTACTACTGTTTTATTTATCAGTTTTGTCTCTTTTTTCTTTAGTTGGAAAACCGACCAGGATTTGGTTTCCGGCGCAGGAGATTGGGAGCAATACAAATCACAAGCTGGTGATGTAGGGAATGCAATGGGCTTGCTCGGAGCAAGATTGAGTTACTGGTTTGTGCACAATGGTTTTGGAATTGGCGCTTTTGCAATGCTGCCCTGGCTGGCCCTTTGTGGCATGCATTTGTTGTTCAATTACAGGCCATTTTCGCTTCTAAGAATCGCCATTCACACGGTATTGTTCACCGTTTGGTTTAGTTTGTTTTTGGGATTTTTATTCCAAACAGTGCAGTCGTTGCAGATTTTAGGAGGAACTTTTGGGTATTTCGGGGTGCAAAAACTCAACCATTCCATAGGGGGAATTGGAACTTTTTTCTTGCTACTGGTGTATGCTGTTGTTTACAGCATTGTGTTTTTAAATCTCAATCCTTTTAGCAGGATTAAATTGCCCCAAAAGAAACAAACCACTCCTGAAATAGTGACAGACACCGTTCCTGCAGGTGTTGAAACAGCTCCAAATATTATCGTAGATGGTCATGTGGATGAAATTGAGGAGGATCCTGAACCCGAAGTGGATATTGCTGATTTACCGCCGATAGTGTTGAAGAAAAAGGAAGAACCGGTAATAGAAGAACCTGTTAAGGAAATTGACCTTGATACCCATTTCGAAACCGCGCAAATCATTGAACCGGAGCAAGAACTTGAAACCGATGAAGCATTTGTTATAGAAGACCATACCAAAGCTGAAGAAGAGTTGTTGTCTGAAAATCAAGGTGAAGCATTGCCTGAAAGGTTTGGTTTGGATACGGTATATGATCCAACGGCGGAGCTGAGTAAATATAAATTTCCCACCCTTGACCTGCTTACAGATTACGGCAGTACCAAGCAGGAAATAGATATGGGAGAAATTGAAAGTTCCAAAAACATGATTATTGAAACCCTGAAAAATTACAATATTGGGATTTCAAAAATCAAGGCCAGTGTTGGCCCTACGGTAACTTTATACGAAATAGTGCCGGCTCCTGGTGTTAAAATATCGAAGATTAAAAATCTTGAAGATGACATTGCACTGAGTCTTGCTGCATTGGGTATTCGCATTATTGCCCCAATTCCTGGGAAAGGAACCATAGGGATTGAAGTTCCCAATAAAAACCCTGAAATGGTGCCAATGAAAACGGTATTGGCGAGTAAAAAGTTTCAGGAGTGTGATTACCAATTGCCAGTGGCCTTGGGCAAAACCATTTCCAATGAGATTTTTGTGGCGGATTTGGCTAAAATGCCGCATCTGTTGATGGCAGGTGCCACTGGACAAGGAAAGTCGGTGGGCTTAAATGCCATTTTGGTTTCTCTAATTTATAAAAAACATCCAGCGTATATCAAATTTGTATTGGTAGACCCCAAAAAGGTAGAACTTACTTTATACAACAAAATTGAAAGGCATTTCTTAGCCAAATTGCCTGGAGATGGGGAAGCCATTATTACCGACAATACGAAGGTGATAAATACTTTGAACAGCTTGTGTGTAGAGATGGACAACCGGTACAAATTATTGCAGGATGCGATGGTACGGAATATTGTGGAATACAATGCCAAATTCCTAGCAAGAAAATTGAATCCTGAACTGGGTCATAGATTTCTACCTTATATAGTAGTAGTAATTGACGAGGTGGCGGATTTGATTATGACCGCCGGCAAGGAAATAGAAACTCCTATTGCGCGTATTGCACAGCTGGCAAGGGCCATTGGAATACATTTGATTTTGGCTACCCAGCGTCCAAGTGTAAATGTGATTACTGGTATGATTAAGGCCAATTTCCCTGCACGAATTGCATTTAGGGTAACCAGCAAAATTGACAGTAGGACCATATTGGACAGCAATGGTGCAGACCAGCTTATAGGAAAAGGAGATATGTTGTATAGCGGTGGAAATGAAATTATACGCCTGCAATGCCCATTTGTAGATACCCCAGAAGTAGACAGAATAGTGGATTTTGTAGGAGAACAGCGCGCTTACCCTACAGCCTATATTTTGCCTGAAGTAAAAGAAGATGGGGTAGGAGGAAATGGCGAAGGTTTTGACCCGAATGAAAGGGATGAACTTTTTGAAGATGCCGCTAGAATAGTGGTTCTAAACCAGGTGGGCAGCACCAGTCTGATTCAGCGAAAACTCAAAATTGGATACAATAGGGCGGGTAGGTTAATGGACCAACTAGAAGACGCTGGTGTTGTGGGTCCAAACCAAGGGAGCAAGGCCAGACAAGTATTGTTGCCCGATGAATATAGCTTGGAACAGTTTTTGAATAATATGTAATGACAATGAAATTTCAATTGAATAAAACCACTTTACTGGCTGGGGCAATATTCCTGTTTTCAGCATCGGCTAATGCACAAAGCGATGCCAAAGCCACTGCCATTTTACAAAAGGTAAGCAAATTGTATAAGTCTTACACCACCATTAAAGCCACTTTTACGGTAACTACCAAAACAGCTGCCGGAAAGTCAACTTCAAGCAGCGGCACAGTTTGGCTTAAAGGAAATAAATACAAATTGGATTATGCCGGCCAAGAAATATTTTGCAACTCCAAGTTTGTGTGGACATACAATAAAACCGACAATGAGGTTACCAAGGAGATATTTAAAGTAAAGGACAATTCCATTACGCCCAATGATATTTTCACCATTTACAACAAGGATTTTAAAAATGCCTACGAGGGCCCAACAGTTAAAAATGGCAAAACCTATGAAGTAATTAAAATGGTGCCAAAGAAGAAAGTGAACTATAGCTATTTAAAGCTTGAAATAGATAAGAGTACCAACAAAATCACCAGTTTGATACAGCACTTTAAGAACGGCACAGATGTAACCATGTCTGTAGATACTATGACGCCGAATACAGCTATGGCAGATAGCTTTTTTGAGTGGGATGCAAAATCGCATCCTGGTGTATCTGAAATTGATTTGACCAAGTAACAAGTACAGAAAAGTTATGGGCATAAAAAAAGCCGTAGGTTTCTACACCCACGACTTTCCTAACTTATAATGAAAAAATTACTTTAGCACATTTAATTTTTGGATATTGGTACCTAGTTCATCACTCAATTGAACATAATACATGCCATTTGCAAGGTTAGATAAGTCAATTACCAATATTTCGTTGTCTGCATTGTTTTTATAAACCAGTGCCCCCATGTTATTGTAAACGGCCACTGTTGTTTTCTTGTAAATTTTAATATTCACCTTATCTGCAGCAGGATTGGGGTAAATGTGGTTCGTGTTTACAGTAGTGGGTTTTATGTGGTTAGTCGCTACGTTGGTGCAAGCATATTCCTCCCTAATAACTGTTTGGTATCTGGCTTGTGTGGGGCTGAAATTATTGGAACTTTCAAATGCAATTTCTAGTCCATTGGCATCAAATTCATAGGTTTTTTTATCTACTGGCAAAACAGTCATATAAGTACTGCTATAGCTAAAACTTTCTTCCAAGGTCTTTTTATTTGCACTGTTGAATGTGTAATTTGTAAAGTTATTAATGGCATACATTGATGTATTGGCATTCCAATTTAGGAATTCTGATTTAATGATTAACTTATTTGAATTGTAAGAATAAACAGTTTTACTGCTGTTTTTTTCGATATCATTTACAAAACTGTTATTGATTTTTTCTGATACCGTATTATCGGAATTGTATAAATATATTACAGCCGATTGCGATTTAAAGCCCAATACTGGCCCAGCATAAGCAAGGTTTACCGATCTTGTTAGGTTATTGTTTTGATAGGTATTTGCTACTTTAGAAGCACCTTCCCACTTGCTTCCAGTCCAATTTTGATAGAGAATCTCTGTTTCTAAATCACTGCTATTATATGTGTAGTTTTCTTTGAATTGCGGGTAGAAGCTACTTGTTCCTGTGTTCCAATTTCTTCTTTCCAAGGTCTCTAATTTTTTACTCGCCGTATATGTCATGGCTTGTTGGTTTTGTTTTACCCAAACCATATTGGTGTTATCCCAAATGAAATTTGTATTTGTTATTTTGTTATTATTTACATCATATTCCATCTCAGATTTTGTGTTGTTCACCCACGCTGTTAAATAGCCATTTTTATAAGTTGTGGATGTTTCATTGCCATTGGCATCATAGGTTTTTACAACGCTTTGCCCAGGCATCCAAGTGTTATTGGAATTGTTCCAATTATAAGTATTGGATTCTAATGGCTTATTTGAAGAGTTAAAAATAAATTCGGATTTTGAATAATTTTCCCAAACATTGTTAACCCATCTTTTGTCGATAATTAATGTTTGTTTGTTGGAATTATTATAAGTGTAAGACACTTCTTTGAAATTCACCCAGGCGGAATTTACCCTGTTGAATTCTGTGGCTTTAATAGTGTAATTAGAAGAATTAAATTCATTTATAATGAGGTAGTAGGGTGTTTTGATACTGTTTGTCCCAATGCTGTATTTGGTAATGGTATCTTTTCTGCAATTTTGTGCTTGTGAATAACTTGCAGCAAAAATGAGTAGAATGGTTAGGATGTTTTTCATCTGTGTTTTTATTAAATTACAATGCAAAACTATTCTGATTGTAATTTAATAATGGGATGAATAAACCAAGACCTATTTTCAATAAACAAAAATGGGATACAGTTAATCCTACAATAAATTCAATTCAATGTACCCATTAAATTGAGCAACTCATCCACTTTTTCAGATGATACGCCAATTTTATGATTGTTTTTAATAACCAAAAAGCCCCCATCAGATTTCGCATAGTCGGAAATGTAATTGACATTGACAATATAGGATTTATGGCACCTAAAAAAGGACTTTTGCTCTTTTAAAATGTCTTCATATACTTTTAGGGTTTTACTCACCATCACAGTACTGCCATCATTTAAATAGAAATGGGTATATCCACCATCACCTTTTAGAAACATGATTTTATCCAATTCTACAAACTTTATTGAAGCTGCCGTAGGCAATGCGATTTTAGGAACAGATTGCTCCTTCAAATTGTCTTTTAAAAGTTTAAAATCTTGTTTGGATTCATGTCTTTTAAATATTGTTAATGCAAGCTCTAAGGCATCTGGCTCAATGGGTTTTAATAAATAATCTATTGCAGAAAGTTTAAACGCCTGTATGGCATACTGATTATATGCAGTAGTAAAAATTATTGAAAAGTCTACGCGCCCTTCGTTAAAATAATCAAGTAATTCTAAGCCACTTTGCCCAGGCATTTCAATGTCTAAAAAAACCAAATCAGGTTTGTTTTTGTAAATTGATTTTACACCCGTTTGTAAATTCACACATGAATCTACGATTTCTATATCTTCAGAATACTCTTTTATCATACCTTCTAAAAGTATTCTTGCATTTTTTTCATCGTCAATGATGATTGCTTTATATTTCATTCTTCTTTAGCTTATAGGGATATACAGGATTACTTGAGTGCCACAGCAAACATCATTTTGTAGAATATCTGTAATTTCAATTGGTTTTTGTTTTCTATTGCCACGGTTTAGCAATTCTAATCTTTTTAAATTGGCCTGTGTGGCATAAGATTTATGTACGTCAGACTTGAGTTTTTTAAAGGACTCTGCCTTTTTTCGGCCAACTCCATTATCAGTAATGGTAACTTTTAGGTCTTTTCCATCTAATGTAAATTGGATGGATAAATACTTGTCGCCTTCTAAATGCAGCAAACCGTGTTTTACTGCATTCTCAACATACGGCTGAATGAGCATTGATGGAATTTTGGTCATTTCTAAATCCACCAATTCGCTGATAGTAATGTCGAAATTGAAATCTTCGTCAAAGCGCATTTTTTCGAGTTCTAAGTATAGTTTTAGCGCTTCTATCTCTTCTTGTAGTTTTATGGTTTCTTGTCCCGACATTTCAAGAATCATGCGTGTTAATTTTGAAAACTTTGAGAGATAATTACTTGCATTTCTTTTATCATTGGTGAACAAAAACGATTGTATTGTATTTAAAGCATTGTAAAAGAAATGCGGATTCATCTGTGATTTTATTGATGTAAGTACAGATTGACTCAACTCTTTTTCTAGTTGTAGTTTTGCTTTTTTAAGTTTAAATTCATTCGATATGGTTTTTACCCGCCAGCGGTAGTAGTAATATAAAAGACTTATAGTGAATACAATACATGAAACAATAAACCAGGGGGTCCTCCAAATTGGGGCAGCTATAGTAAATTTGAGTTGCTTGTCAACTATCTGATTGTTCAACTTTATGCTCAAAACATAGGAACCCGGCGATAGTTTTAAAAATTGCAAGTCTCTTTGTTCTTTGTCTATGGGTATCCATTCATCGTTGTTTAATTTATAAAACAATTTATTGGGAATACCATTGCCAAAATCAAATACCGAGAAATTCATCTTGATATTGTTATTGTCGTATTTTAATTGTATAATATTATTTGCTAGATAAATTTTATCTCCTGCTTCTAGCTTGTTAAATTTAAATTTAATATTTTGAGAAGTGGTATTTTGGTTCTTTAAATCAAATTCCAATAAGCTCGCACTTGTTAAGAGAACTAGTTTATCTTCTTTTTTATCATAATCCAATATCGCATTCGAGTTTACTCTAAAGTTAAGGGTTCTTAATGTTTTGCTGTGTAAATCGTATTCGTAAATATAGGTGCCGGCAATAAAGTATAATTTGTTATCAATTAACTTTAGCTGATTTATTGCGTATTGATCTAAGTTAAACGTTTTGTTCAGTAGTTTGAACTTATTTTTAGAATCCAATTCATATAAATAGCCTTTGGTGCTGAGTACATAAAAGTAGTTTTCAAAATATTCTATTTCTTTGGCATGAAAAACAGTATTGTTCAACCTCAATTCTTCTTTCTTTGAGGGATTTATGCTGAATAGGCCTGTATTTGATGCGTAAATGAGTTGATTTTTACTGGGGTTATAGGCCAATGATTTGGCTCTGATTTTATTTTCTATAGCTGAAAAGTTGGCATTTTCTGGATCTATGTGATTTTTGAAATATGTGTCCCAGTCTGATTGTGTTGAACTTTTTGCTGTTGGTGAAAGATACAATGTTACATAACCACTCATCGCCATGGCATAGTACTTTTGGTCTACTTTTATTACTTTTTTAAGGGCGGAATTGTAGTGTATGCCTTTGGCTATGTTGCCATTTGGGAGCACATTAAAACCGATATGGGAGTAAAAAATATTATTGCTCTCTGAGTCATGGTATATATAATAGATATTAGAATTTAATGGGTGTTGAAATAATTTATTTAAACCGGTTTTATCTTTAAGTATCAAATCACCATCAAATGTGGCTAGCAGCAGTCCCTTAGGTGTGTTTAATATTTTGTGAGCAGCTACGTTGGCAATATTTAGTTCCTTGTTTTTTAAGTTTGAAACAAGCATCAATCCGTTATTAAGTGTGGCAAACCAATAGTTCTTTTGGTAGTCTTTTATAACTTTTGATATTTTGTAAGTGGGAAAAAATTTGTTGGTTAAAGTGAGTTGACCATTTTTAAATGCATAAACAAAACTTCCATTGTTGGAATATAACCATAGTTGGTTATCTATAAAATCCAATCCATTCACGAAGTGTGTTTCTGCTATATTTTGGGTTGAAACATATTCAAGGTTTGTATTAAAAATAAGCAAGTTTTTGGTGAATTCTCCTTTAGGAATAATGAAAATGGATGAGTCGTGAACCAAGATAGAGCTGAATTGTGGACTTTTATTTTCATTAACATGGTTTTTAATTACTGTAAGCGCATCATTAATCTTGTATAATATATCTTTGCACAAGAAGTAGTAATTCTGATTGTCTGAACAGGCTGATTCTATTTGTAATGTTTCTATTTGTAGTGTTTTAATTCTTTTTAGTGTTTGTAAATCATAAATATCTATTCCATTTTTTTGTACAACAAATAGGTGGTATTGAGTAATTCCATAGGTGATATATGTAATAGGCGGGTTTTGATTGATATTCTTTAATGTGTCGTTCGTTAAATAATACAAGAATCCATCAAAATTTTCATACCAAATGCGGCCAAATCTGTCTTTTTGAATATTGCTGCCTGCTAGAGATGTTTGTGCATCGCAGAAATAGGTCTTATTGACATTGCCATCAAAAGAACTAAGACCTTCGGATGTTGCGTACCATATCATTCCATCATCGGTTTGAAGTACATCAAAAATTTCATTACTGGGGAAGCCTTTTGTTTTGTCGTAAACTATGGCGTATGGATTTTGAGCAAGTAATAATTGACTTGAATAAAAGAGCAACGTAATTATTAGCTTTTTACAAAGGCTCATGGTTACATGTAAGGGTGCAAATATATTGGAAGCTCTCAGAAAAAGGGTATACAATCAATGAATAGGCTTTTTCAATAAAGCAAATTGGGGTTTGGACAAAGGGGATGTATTGGCTAATTTTCTTTGAATGCAATAGATGCGGATTGGTGTTCTTATCTATATTGT
>JADYZD010000321.1 GCA_020853295.1 Bacteroidia bacterium
CTGGAATTTGCAGTTTGCAATTTTTGTTCCCACTGTTTAGTAATGCCATTTATAAATGTTTGATAATCAAACTTGGCCCGCAAATAATTGGAATTGTAAAGTGTTTGTTTTTCGCTGGTTTTGTAGAAATCTACCAAGAAAGGCAAACCACCCATAGATACTGAGGTATTGCCCGACAACCTCAAATATTGGGGTTCATTGAGCATTCTGGGATTTTGAAAAGTGGAATGGTAGGCTTCAAGCCCTACACGGCCTTTAACAACAGGAATGAATAATTTCTTTATTGTATTGCTATCGGGTTTCAAACCAGAGATTTGTCCGGTGATTTGAGATTGGGTTGCAGATAATGAGGAATCTAATTTGCTGTGTACTTTTTTTTCTGCCGAATCCACAGAAATTATTTTTTTATTTGAAAGGCTATCAAAAGATTGTGCACCCACTTTTTGAGAGAGGTGAAACACTAAAAAAAATATAAAAACACTCCTTATAGTATATGTAATCATAAAAACAAAACAAGAGGTACAACAAATTTGCTTTTACGAATCTATGTTATGACTTTGACAAATCCAATATTTGTTTGACCAAATGAAAAAATATGACAAATCTTTTTTGGAAATATGATTTTTTGTTGTATATATTTGAATAATGCAAATTTGAAGATTGTAGAAAATTGAAACTTAATTAGCCTCTCATTTTAAGTGTGCGTGGATTTTAAATTTGCAAGAATATAAATACCCAATTATGAAATATTGTATCCATGCTCAAATATATTGTCCTCTTTGTTTTGGGATTGTTTTTTATTGCAGCAGAAGCTAGCGATGTAACAATCCAACCCAGATTTACAAACAGTTTTCGGTTTACCTCAACCGATGTTTGGAATATTGATGTTCAGTTCACTGGAACTGGTAACCTCAATGCTTACATGGTAGCCACCATCACAACGGGTGGAAGGCCTGTTTGCACTGTTAAAAGCGGTACAGTTTTGTTAACGCCAGGTGCGCAGAGTTTTACCAATGCCACTATCAATACCGCGCAACTCAATTATCAGAGCCAGGCAATTGCGGATATAGAGAGCATTACAGGCACTTATCCCAGCGGCAATTATAAAATATGCTACAATGCCTATTGTGTAACTGCCAATTGTGATGGACTGGGCGCAAATGCCTTATTTAATGAATATCCCCAGTGTTTTGAAATGGTGGTAGAACCTCCAACACCATTATTGCTGGCATTTCCAGAGGACAAGGCAGAATTGGAATGGAAACGCCCCACATTTAATTGGATCGCGCCAATGCCTTTGGGCTCAGTAGCAGGATTTAACTACGAATATATATTGGTAGAACGCGACAAAAACCAAACGTGTCCAGACGCCATTACCCGCAATAGGCCCATGTACAAGCAATCGGGCATAGACCAACCCACGCTTCCTTACCCAGCAGAGCTAAACGACCTGGATACAGGCAAAATCTATTGCTGGAAAGTAAACGGATTGGTAGAAGATATTCCTGTAGCACAAAGCGAGGTGTGGGAGTTTAGGTTGAAAAAGGAGGAGAGGGAGAAGCCCAAAGTCCAAATGATTAAATGTGAGTTGGAAATAAAATCAGGTACCAATTATGTTTCATTAAAGGACAGTGTTCTGCTCTATTACAACGAAGAATACAAGACCAATAGCGAGGAAAAGCTACAAATATTTATTACCCCAGAAATGGGCCAAGGGGATAATGAAAAAACAATTCAACTAGAAAATTCATTCCTCCCTGGCATTCAATATCCCGGATTTCTTCCATTTGAAATCCGAAGCATTAAAGAAGGTAAGACCTATTTGATTAGAATGACCAATTCTAAAAATGAGAATTGGTATGCTAGAATAACCATCAAAAAAGGATAATGTTAAAAACCCATTATTTCATATTGATTTGTTGTTGCCTTTTTGTGAGTTGCGTTAAAACGGAGAGGAGTGCGATTTCTGTTATTGAAGATTTTAAAGAAAATGGGCAAGCATTTTACTCAACCACAAGTAAGAGTGATTCTTTTATTTATGAATTGCTTTATGTGCCCCAAGAAGTTTTATTCCTTGGCCATTTTAATGGGAAACCAACCCAAAAAGATTTAGACTCATTTTTACCACATAGAAATGATATGGTTTCATTTCAACTGACAATAAAACCATCAGAAAATTATTTATTTCCTCCAAATAAATCTTTAGAATCCCATATTTCAGTAGGGAAAAATGTGGATTATTTGACTTATCGTTTAAAAGAAGACATTTCTATACACTTCGGCAAAGACAGCATTATGCCAGCATATTATGATTATGAAAGATTGTTTGGCATTCGCAATGAAATTAGAATTCACTTTGGTTTTACGAGAGAAAAAGGAATAAATTCCAATTCATATATTACAATTTTAAACAAAATGATTTCCAAGTTGGAATATGTCAAGATTCCGCTTAACAAAAAAATAGAACCCCAAACCTATAAAATAAAAATTTAACGTTATGTTTTTACAATTAATACATAGAGGATGGATTAAAAAAATTGCAGTTTTCACAGCAATTCAGATTGTTGTGCAATTGGTTGCACCTATAAAATTATACGCATTGACTTCTGGTCCTGATCAACCAGAGTTTAACAAATTCCAACAAGTTGGTGCCAATGATATGGTAGACCTATTTACAGGTGATTTAAAATACAATATCCCATTATTTGATGTAGGTGGATACCCTGTTAATTTAGTATATGAAGGTGGAGTTGGAATGGACCAAGAGGCAAGCTGGACAGGCCTTGGATGGAATTTAAATGTAGGTGCAATAAATAGACAACTACGGGGTTTACCAGATGAATTTAACAATAATGATGAAATTAGGCAGACAACAAATTTGAAAAAACATGTTGTAATTAATTTTTCTCCAAAAGCCGTAAAAACAAATAAATACGGCAAGGATGGTAAAGAATTGGGAGAAATTCCAATTCTAAAAGTTAAATACAAACCTGCGCTAAATATGTCCTTAATTCATGATAATTATAAGGGTTGGGGAGTTGCTTATAACTTTGATTTTATTGACTCCGGTAGAAC
>JADYZD010000322.1 GCA_020853295.1 Bacteroidia bacterium
AATGGGCCATAAAGTGACCTATTTGGTGAAAGAAGGCAGTTCCTGTCCTTTTGCACAGGTTTTGGTATTGAACAGTTCCCTTCCTATTGAAGCTCAAATCCCTGAAGGTACCGATTTGGTGCATTTTCAATATCAGCCTGATATTGAACCCAATTTCCCATACCTCCACACCAACCACGGCAATAGAAACGATTTCTCCCCTTTTCTTTGCAATACGGTTTTTGTTTCTGCAAACCATGCAGCCCGCTATGGCTCAGAAGCTTTTGTGCACAATGGGCTCGACTGGAATGACTATGGAAAACCTGATTTAAAGGGAGCCAAAAGCCACTTTCATTTTCTGGGAAATGCAGCTTGGAGGGTAAAAAATGTAAAAGGTGCTATCGCTGCAGTTTCAGCATTAAAAAATGAGAAATTGGCCGTGCTGGGTGGCAATCGCTTTAACTTTAAAATGGGCTTGCGGTTTACTTGGAATCCCAAAATTCAATTTTATGGAATGGTGGGTGGTGAAAGAAAATTGCAACTGATACAGCGCAGCAAGGGATTGGTGTTTCCAGTGCTTTGGCACGAACCCTTTGGCCTGGCAATCATAGAAAGCTTTTATTTGGGTTGCCCCGTTTTTGCTACTCCTTATGGCTCTTTGCCAGAACTGGTGGGCACAGAATTCGGACATCTATCGGCAAATAAGGATGAACTTTCTTCAGCAATGAGAAATGTGGGAGATTTTAACCCTGTGAAGTGCCATGAATATGCACAAGACACTTTCAACTCCAAAAAAATGGCAGAAACTTATTTGAACCTATACACCAGAGTGCTGCAAGGTGAAACCATCAATGCACAGGTTCCTAAGCTCTTGGAAGAAAGTCCCAGATTTTTGCCATGGAGTTAATTTACAATTTGCCTTCAAACCACTTCATCCACTTTAGCCCATTGTTTACATAATTGGGATTGTGGGTTCTGGCAATTCCATTTTTGGGAAAAGGAACACCGGCATTGTGGATGTGAAATGCACTTTTAAAATCACCTTTTTTTAAGTAGGAACCATATGTCAAATCCATCCATTTCATGGCCCAATAAACCCCTTCTTCACCCCTTAGGTCTTTTACTTTAACGTCAAACAACATGCATTTGTAACCCATAAGTTGAAAAGGTCCCCAACTGCTTGCAAGGTTTTGTAAAGCCTCATCTTTCGCGTTGACAAGATGTGCTGGTGTTACATGTTCGTAATTGCCCTTAATACCTGCTTTTACAAGCTTTAATCGTGTGTAAACGTGCTTTTCAAACCTAGATGGAACAGGTTTACGCCCGCCCGACTCCAGCATACACAAAGCGGCAAAATAGGTAGCTGGCAATTGCAACTCATCGGCATATTTTCTAATCTCAGGTCCATAGTTTTCTATAACCGCTTCTGGACTTATTTCCCCGCCAGTGAATGGTTTGTTTTTAGGCCACCAACATCCTTTAAACCAAACCAATACCAATGAAAATGCGCATAAAAAAAGGAGTAAGAGCAGAATCTTGGAAAAAGGATTTTTTGCCATAAAAAGGCCAAATATCGGAAGGAAACAGCATAGAGTCAAACAAATTAATCTTGTAAATCGACCAAGGTATTTTATTTTTTAGCCCCTGAGTCCTTATTTTTGCTGAGAATGAAAAATTTTATTGCAATAATGGGTTTGGCAGGACTACTGTTTTTAGGAGCTTGCAAAAAGGATGACGACAAGACTACAAATACTGATGGTACTCCTAGTATTGTAGGCAAAAACAACCAACAAATTTTTATGATGCAAAAGTGGCACCTCAAATCTTGGCGCGACAGCACCATGACAGCAGATGCTGAAGCGGTAGAAGCTTGCATGAAAGATGATACTTACGAATTTAAAACCACCACTTTATACGAACTCAACCGCCAGGCTACTGTTTGTATTTCTGGCGAACCCACTACAGAGAATTACTCTTGGTCAATGCCTAGCGGCACAAGCAGTACTGTAACCATTTTTGGCAAAAGCTATACCATTAGTAAAATGACCGGAGATAACATCATCATCTTCCGCGAATACCCTGCTACCGGTGGTTACGGCAAACAAACCATTATTTTTTCGCGCAAGTAAGTAACTTACTTTAAGGATTTTAAGCCCAACAAGGCCATTTCATTTTTTGCATCCAGCTTTATGGCTTGGTTGTAATCTGCTGTTGCACGCTGTTTATCTCCACGCTTTTCAAAGGTAAAACCCCTCAAGGCATATGCATTTGCATATTCAGGTGCCAAATCCAGTACCTTGTTGCACATTTCTTCTGCTTTGCCATAATCTTCAAATAGGTTGTAAAGCACTCCTGTGCCATATATGGCCAAAATATGTCCTGGATTTATAGTCCTTGCCTTTTCGTAGTGTACCAAAGCATCTTTATATTGTTCGTTGGCTTGAAACAACAATGCTTTGCCATAAAATGCCTCATCACTGTATTCATTAATGGCAATTACCTTATCGAAATACTGCATGGCCAATGGGTCTTTCTGTGCTGCTTTAATCAAGGCTATTTGTATAGCAGCCTCATACCCATTGGGATTGATTTGCTGCGCCTTATCAAAATAAGCAAGTGCTTGTATAGTGTCCTTTTGCTCTTTTCTGCAAATGCCTAGGTATACAAACGAACGGTCGGCATAATCATTGGTAGCTGTTAGTTTTTTAAACAAGTCTTCGGCTTTTTTATATTCTTGTCGCGCCAAATGTAACTTGCCTAGTGAAATAATGGCATCAGAGAAATCGGGCTTTAATTTCAGCGCTTTTTCTAAGTGGTACATGGCCTTTCTGCTGTCAGCCGTATCCAATTTCAATACTGTTTCACCAATCAAATGGTGGTAAACGGCATTGTTTGAATCCAGCAATACTGCATAGTCCAAATCAATCAATGCATCCTTGAACTTGTCTTGGTAAAAAAAAGCATTCCCCCTTTTGTAATACAAATCAGCATTTCGTGGATCATCATTGATTTTAGCCGAAATATCACGAATGTCTTTTGAAAAAGTGGTGTCTTTGTCTGAAATATACCGTCCACCGGGTTTCGCTTGCTGGCAAGCGAACAACACCGTAAAACCCAAGCAAAATGCCAATGCCCTTAAAACCATGTCGCAAATGT
>JADYZD010000323.1 GCA_020853295.1 Bacteroidia bacterium
GCAAAGCTTTGTTTGAGTATCTTTGTGCAAAGAAAGTAAAAAAGACACGTTTGACTGAAAGAGTTTATACCCTGGAAATAATAAATCCGCAAATATTTTATGGCGTAAACAATGCCCATATAAATGTGATTAAGAGCCGTTTCCCCAAATTGCAATTTATAGCAAGGGGCGATGAGGTAAAAGTGGTGGGAGAAGAAGCCGAACTCGAACTCTTTGCCACCAAAATGGACCTGCTTGAAAAATACTATATCAAGCGTGGCGAATTAAACGTAAACATTATTAGCGAAGTATTTGGAGCCAATGCAGTGAATGGATTGGCAGAAGGGCCTGAAGATGGAAGCACTTTGCTCATCGGTACCAGAGGTCAAAAAATTAAAGCAAGAACGGCCAACCAGCAGGCCATGGTAAAAGCCGCGGAAAAGAATGACATTATTTTCGCCATTGGACCAGCCGGAACAGGCAAGACTTACACCGCTGTTGCCATTGCTGTGCGTGCCTTGCGCGATAGGGAAATACGCAAAATTATCCTCACCAGGCCTGCGGTTGAAGCAGGTGACAACCTGGGTTTTTTGCCCGGGGATTTGAAAGAAAAGGTAGATCCATACTTGCGTCCATTATATGATGCACTGGAAGACATGATACCGGGTGATAAACTGAAAAGCATGATTGAAAGCAGAACCGTAGAAGTGGCACCCCTGGCATTTATGCGCGGAAGAACGCTTGATAATTGTTATGTGATTTTGGATGAAGCACAAAATAGCACCAGCTTGCAATTGAAAATGTTTTTAACAAGAATGGGTCCCAATGCCAAGATGATTATTACTGGTGACCTTACTCAAATTGACCTGCCCAAAAAACACATGAGTGGCTTAAAACAGGCGGTAGACTTGCTAAGTAACATCAAAGGGATCTCTAAAATTGTACTCAATACCGATGATGTGGTAAGGCATGAATTGGTAAAAGAAATTGTAAAAGCATACGATAAAGCGCAAAGTGTTGAAAACACGCCGAATGAATAATTGATTTTTTGCTATTTTTGCAAGTCACGTGGAGATATGAATAGCGAAGCGAGACACATGAAAGCACTTACGTCAACAAACTATTTTTTCAAGAACCAAACCAATTTTTACCGTGGCAAAGTCCGCGATGTATACTCAATAAAGGATGACTTGCTGGTGGTAGTAGCCTGCGACAGGATTTCTGCATTTGACCATGTTTTGCCCAAAAGCATTCCCTTTAAAGGACAGGTATTGAATGAAATTGCTGCCTTATTCTTAGAAGCCACTAGCGATATCGTTCCCAATTGGAAAATTAGCACCCCAGATCCCCAAGTAACTATTGGTCACCATTGTGAAGCCATTCCCATTGAATTTGTGGTGAGAAATTACCTCACCGGCCATGCATGGAGGGTATATAAGGAAGGCGGACGCATGCTTTGTGGCAACAAATTGCCCAATGGATTGAAAGAAAACGACCGTTTGCCCCAACCAATTATTACCCCAGCCACCAAAGCAAGCAGCGGACATGATGAGGATATTAGCCTTGATGCCATTTTGGACAACAAATTGGTGAGCAAGAAGCAGTTGGATAAACTGGTAGAAACAGCTTTTGCACTGTTTGAACGCGGCAAAGAATATGCAGCAGATCGAGGGTTGATTTTGGTGGATACCAAGTATGAATTTGGCAAAAAAGACAGCAAAATTTACCTGATTGATGAAGTGCATACTCCCGACAGCAGCAGGTTCTTTTACCTGGATAGTTATGAAGATTTGCAGGCCAAAGGAAAACCACAACGCCAATTGAGCAAAGAGTTTGTGCGTGAATGGCTCATGGAAAATGGGTTTCAAGGACTAAAAGGAGAGGTGGTGCCCGATATGCCTGATGCATTTGTTCAATCCATAACCGACAGGTATACTGAACTTTATGAGGCCATGACTGGAGCAAAGATTAAACACAGGAGCTATGAAAATATCATAGATGATATGGAAGCAGCGATTAACGAAGAACTAACCAAATTTGAATAATACTATATGATAAAGAAAATAATATTTTCTCTTTTATGTGTTTTTGCATTTACTGCAAAAGCGCAACAAGTTACCTTATTTGCCGGTTCGCAATATGTGGGTGATGGAGGATACTCTGGAACAACTGGAGCAGTTGCCAAAACAAGTGATTCCTTCAGCATTCCTTGGGGAATTGCAGTAGATACTGCTGGAAGATTTTGGATAACCGACCAGCACAATGTTTCAATTATTATTGGAAATAATAATTACGTAAAGGGTGGTTATACTGGAAATCCAACTGATCCTGGAGCAGCTGATTATGCCGATAAAACAGGAACAGTTTCTCGTTTTGCCAATCCAGCGGGATGCGCAGTGCATCCACAGACCAATATCGTATATGTTTGCGATGCTGACAACAATTTGATACGTTCGGGCAGTCAAGTACGGAATAACACGGACCAAGTTATTTGGGGTACTGTATGCGGCAAACGCAGTTTCCTTGGTGGTTATGCCGATGGTGTGGGCACCAATGCGGAATTTGCCGCACCTCAAGATATTGCTATCGCAAGCAATGGCACCATGTATGTTGCAGATAGGGACAACAATTGCATTCGCAAAATTGTGGGAACTACAGTTTCTACTATTGCAGGGCTGGGTGGAACCGGGAATAATGGCGACGTCAATGAAAATGGTACAAGTGAAAGATTTTATGCACCCACCGGTTTGTTCTTGATAGATGACAATACCCTGTTGGTAGCCGATAGAAACAATGGTAAAATTAAAAGCATTAACCTTTCTACTAAAGATGTAACCACTGTGGTTACGGGTCTGAATATGCCCACTGACATGGTAAAGGTGAATGGCACAATTTATATTGCCGATGCCAACTGCATTCGTGCATGGGATGGTACCAAGTTGGTTTTGTATGCTGGTAAACTCAATACCAGCGGTTATGTAAATTCTACTACAGATCCGCTTGCAGCCCGTTTTGGCAGCATTACCACTATAGATTATGATCCCAAAACACTGAGCTTGTATGTTACAGATATGGGCAATAATGTGTTTCGCCGTGTTACTATTGTTGCACCCGCAGTTGCCGATTTTACTGCCGATAAAACTTCAGTTTCTGCAAATCAGGTGGTAACCTTTACCAGCAACAGCAGCAATGCAAATACCTTGGCTTGGAATATTACTCCAGGTACCTATACATTGGTAAATGGCAGCACTTTATCGAGTAACAAAATTTATGTAACCTTTCAAAATGTAGGCTCTTATACTGTAGAGCTCACAGCAACCAATGGTAGCGGAAGCAACAAAAAAACCAGGACCAATTATATCAATGTCTCTTTAATTGGTTCTAACAAACCTGCTCCTGATTTTTATGCCGATAAAACAAGTGCAACTGTTTCAGATGTGGTATCATTTATTGACCAATCAGGTGATAACCCACAATCCTTTGCTTGGACATTTACACCCAACACGGTTACCTTCCAAAATGGCACAACCGCATCAGATAGGTTCCCTAAAGTGAAATTTGATGCCGCAGGTAAATATACCGTGCAATTGGTGGCTACAAATACCAATGGTTCTAATACAAAATCAAAAACGGATTATATTACCGTAACTACAGCAGGACTAGAAAATGTGGCTCCTGCTAGTATTGCTTTGTACCCGAATCCAGCTACAAATATTTTGCATATCGATGGAGAATATCACCTTATCCAAATCGTGGCTACCAATGGAAAAATAGCAACCGTTACCGCTGAAAATGGACAGATTAACATATCTGACCTAACAGATGGTATTTACAGCATTTACGCTATCAATAATGAAGGCAAAGCAGTAACCGGAAGGTTTATCAAATTGGGTAATTGATTTGTCTGACTTTAAAATAAAAAATGTATTTCACAAAAACCCGGCATTGGTCGGGTTTTTTGCTTTTTTCTGTAAGATTTTTCTTTGGAATTGGGCATTGCAATGGGTTTCTAGATTGGTATTTATCCTTCACCGAAACCCACATCCATTGCAGGATTTGGATTTGCTATTTGTAGGTTCTTTTTACGGCTTTAAACTGGATTTGGCTTGGATGGCGTACAATTTGGTTGTTACCCTATTCATTACTGCTTTGGCGGGCATATTGGGAAAACGGTGGATGTTGTATGTGCTGGTTCCCATTTATTTTGCCGTAGCCACTACAACAGCGGTAGTGTCGTTTGCCGATGCAGAAATGAACCGGGTTTGGGGCAACAAATTCAATAGCCAAGCTTTGGATTATATGAAGCACCCCAATGAAGCCATGGCATCTTCCAGCGAAGCCAAGTATATTGTGATTGTTTTGGGCTCCATTCTCATTGTGCTATTGTTTACAATTTGGTTGTTCAGAATTTTAAAAACTGCTAAAAATTTGGTTCAATACCGTTGGAAATTGCCCTTATTGGCTGTTTTAACTATGGTTTTCATTGCACCCATAGCCAGAGGAGGTTTACAAACCATACCCATTAACCAAAGCAATGCATATTACTCCAAAATACCATTTGAAAACATGGTATCGGTAAACAGCACCTGGAATTTCTTGTATTATATCAGCGATCCCGGGGTGAGTATTGATGCAGATGCCCTAAAATTTGAATTAGCAGATGAAAGTGCCATGGAGGGGTATTTTGCACAAAACGACAGCATTCCCATGCTCTGCAGTGTGAGCAAACCCAATGTGGTGCTATTTGTATTGGAAAGCTTTAGCAGCCATACCAGCGCTTTGTTTGGTAAGGTAAACCACCATACTCCTTTTTTAGATTCATTGGCCAAAACAGGTTTGGCTTTTACCCATGCCTATGCCCAAGGCGATAGAACGGCAAAAGGATTGGCTGCGGTGCTGAGTGGTTGGCCAGGACAAGCCAATCAAACCAAGAGCATACTCACTTTGCCTACAAAGGCGTCACGCTTGCCCAATATAGGAATGGATGCCCTCAATCAGGGCTATAAAACCATGTTTTTTTACGGGGGAGATATGAGTTTCGACAATATGTACGCTTATGTGGTTTCTGGTGGATTTACCACCACAGTTGATGAAGCCAATTTTATAGGAAACCAAAGGGGGAGCAAGTGGGGCGCATTTGATGGATTTGTGTTTCAGCGTGCAATTGATTCTATGAATGAACAAAACCAGCCCTTTTTTACCACCATATTGAGTTTAAGCAGTCATGAACCTTTTGAAATTCCCGGTAAAATCAATACAGGAGATGAAGTTACCAAGTTTTTGAATTCTGTGGAATACTCCGACAATTGTATCCGCGAGTTTATGAGCAGGGCAGCCAAGCAAAAATGGTTTAACAACACGGTATTTTTATTTGTGGCAGACCATGGTCGCAAAATGGGATTGCCAGATATGGAAACCTATCAGCCCAAGTTTTTTCAAGTGCCTATAGTTATATGGGGCCCAGCAATGAAAAATGCATACAAAGGCAAAACGGTGGAAAGGGTAGTATCACAAACAGATATTCCGGCTACATTGTTGGAAAGCGTGTTGGGAATTAAGAATACAAAGTATTCGTTTAGCAGAAATTTACTGGGTTCACAACCTTCCATTTCGTATTATCAGATTTGGGATGGATTTGGAGTAGTATCAGATAAAGGTCATGTAATTTGGAACAATCCAGGGGCAAGAATTTCCGAACAAAGTGGCCAAGTGGATGATTTACTTAAAGTTGGGAAGGCCATTCAATGGAAAGCTGCAAAAGTTTTTGAAAAACTTTAAAAATAATTGTAACATTTCGTCTGTTAAAAGCGTCTATTACTCGAAACGCAGTAATAATTTAAAAAACATGATTAATTTTGAATCCGTGAATCCTACACAAAAAGCGAAGTTCAACAAATGGCATCTGTTTTGGATCCTATTTGCACTCAATCTTATAGGGTTTACTGCTGCCAAAATGTATTTTAACACACAAAATGCGCATTCAAAAGCGGATACTGAAGCTGTTGATTTCAAAAACAAATTTGGCGCATCAGTTCACAGTGCCAATACTTTGGCCAATTGGGGCCTAGAATTGCTGCACCTTCTCAGGGGCCGCGATTAAAATAAAATACCCCTTTGCAAAAAGGCAAGTCACTCGCCAGGTTACTCTACAAATTTGTACTTAAGTCCAGACTGTACCACATTGCCTTTTGGACAGTTTACACTGTATTTTGGGCTATTGCCGTACAACCAGGTAAAACACCAGCAGCGTGGTTGGGCTACAGTGCACTAATTCTTTTCTTTCATGGCTTGGTAGCGTATTTCAATACCTATTACCTGGTAAACCGGTTCTTGTATACCCGTCAAATCGGGTTTTATGTAGTTACCCTGGGTTTGGCCATTATTTCTGTTACCTTTCCCATTTCCATCATTATCCACAAGCTGGTAAACAACCGGGATATTGAAAATATAGTATGGTCATGGAACTTTTTTCTCATTACCTCTTTAACCGTGTTGTTTTCAGTAGTGTTGATTATGGTGCTGAAACTGCTCAAGAATTGGTACCATGAAGAACAATCCAAAAAACAATTGGTGCAACTCAATTTGGAAACGGAGCTCAAGTTTTTAAAAAGCCAAATCAATCCCCATTTTTTGTTCAATTCACTCAACAATTTATATGCCCTTACGCTAATGAAGTCGGATTCGGCACCCGAAGTGGTATTGAAATTAAGCAATATTTTGAGGTATGTGCTGTATGAAACCATAGAAGGAAAGGTGCCTTTAGAGAAGGAAATCCAATATTTGAATGATTACATCGAATTGGAGAAGATAAGATTGGGCAATAGGGTCGATATTCGCTTTCACACTTCTGGAAATTTAAGTACTAGGGTGGTAGAACCTATGTTGTTTCTAACCTTTGTTGAAAATAGCTTTAAGCATGGCGCATCTGCTACAATTAGCAACGGATGGGTGGATATTGATTTGAATACCGAGTCAAACGACATCCATTTTAGCATTGCCAACTCAAAGCAAGAAATGGGGGTAGATAGATTGAACTGTGGAAGCGGTGGAATTGGATTGGAAAATCTGAAAAAACGTTTGGACATCTTATATCCCGGCAGGTACTCGCTGGCGGTAGCAGATGAACCAGATTCTTATAAAGTAAACCTTACTCTTAAAAACGAATAACAATGGCCGAAACAATGAATTGCATTTGTGTAGATGATGAACCTTTAGCTCTTGAGGTAATGGACAGTCTAATTTCTAGACATCCGAATTTAAAACTCAACAGAAAGTGCGCCAATGCACTGGATGCCATGGAATGGATTAAAAGCAATCCAGTAGATGTGGTGTTTACCGATATTAACATGCCTGGTATTACAGGTATTGATTTCGCCAAAGCCATACGCGATAGCCGCACCTTGTTGGTGTTTACCACAGCCCACCAAGAGTATGCTGCCGAAGCATTTGATATCGAAGCCATTGATTTTTTGCTGAAACCTGTGGGTCCAGAACGTTTTGCCAAAACCGTAAAACGCATTGAAGAATACTTTGAGCTGCGCGAAAACAAAGGAAAAGAAAATGTGGAAATGGAAGACGGACACATTTTTGTAAAAAGCGACAGCAAGTTGCTAAAAGTGGCATACAATGAAATTCTATATGTAGAAGCCTTTGCCGATTATGTAAAAATATGGACCTCTGAAGACAAACGCATTGTTACCCTGCAAACCATGAAAAACATGGAAATGGGATTGCCCAAAGACAAGTTTATTAGGGTTCACCGCAGCTTTATTGTGGCGATTGATAAAATTGAATCCCTGCAAAGCAATGCAGTGCATATTGGCAACAAAGAAATTCCAGTAGGCAAAAATTATAAAGATGGGTTAATGGAATTGATCAGTGGCATGAACCTCATGCGCCGTTAAGCAATTCAAAATCCCTAGCCAACTAAAGCCGTTACCCAAAATAACGGCTTTTTTTAACGCTGCTAATTCCTATATTGCATGCAAATTCGTATGCAACAAACCAACTACCGCGCCTTATCTGTATTAGTTACTGTGTTCTTTTTCTGGGGTTTTATCGCCGCAGGAAATTCGGTTTTCATTCCGTTTTGCAAACATTATTTTCACCTGGATCAGTTTCAAAGCCAACTCATAGATTTTGCGTTTTACACTGCGTATTATATTGGTGCTTTGGGCCTCTTTGCGTACAGCAGCTTTGGTGGTAAGGATTTGGTGGGCAAATGGGGGTATAAAAAAAGCATCGTTTTGGGCTTGTTGTTCTCCGCTTTGGGCGCACTTGCCATGATACTGGCTGTAAATGGCAACACCTTTGCCGGTATGCTCCTAGGACTGTTTATTGTAGCCCTGGGTTTTTCATTGCAGCAAACTGCGGCAAATCCATTCGCCATAGCACTAGGTAGCCCTGATTCGGGTGCCAGTAGAATCAATTTGGGAGGTGGAATCAACTCTTTGGGAACTACAATAGGTCCTATTGTGGTTGCATTTGCCTTGTTTGGAACTACCGCTGCCATTACTGATGAAAAAATCAATTCGCTTGATTTGAACAAGGTGGTGTTGCTGTACACTTTTGTGGGTGTGTTGTTTATCATCGCTGCAGGAATATTCTATTTTTCTAAAAATGTGCCCAAAGGTGTTTTGGATGAAAAAACAGAAAACGCCAATAAAGCACTGCGTGGAATGGTGGTACTTACCATACTGCTGCTTGCCATGTTTACCCCAGTTTTTAGAAGTTACCAAACCCCTGAGGCCAAACAAATTGAATTGCTCAACAAGGAGATTTCACAAATAGATAAAAAGTTAAAATTAGATGGAATTACAGCTGAAAAAGTACTGCAAAATGGAGCCATAAACCCTAATGCAGCACCTCTGCAGGCCAAAGAACAACTTGAGAACCAAAGGGCAGCAATCAAAGCACCATTAGAACGGTACCGAATGTTTTGGCTCTTAGGCGCTTTGGGAATTGTGGTTGTGGGCCTGTTGCTGTTTAATTTTAGTGCCAAAAAAAACCAGCAGGGTTGGGGCGCTATGCAATACCCTCAACTGGTGCTAGGCATGCTTGCCATTTTTGTTTATGTAGGTGTAGAAGTGGCCATTGGTAGCAATTTAACTGAGTTGTTGAAACAGCAAGATTTTGGCGGTCTGCAATCCTCCGAAGCCGCACCCTATATTTCCATGTACTGGGGCAGTCTCATGATTGGACGCTGGGCAGGTGCCGTTTCCGCTTTTCAACTCAGCCCCAAAACCAAACTGGGATTGCAGTTGTTGGTACCCTTGCTTGCATTTGTGGTTATTATCAGTGCCAATATAATTGCTGGTTATGAAATGAAAGCATTTTATTATTACATCATTTGTGTGTGCATTCAAATAGCCGCGAC
>JADYZD010000324.1 GCA_020853295.1 Bacteroidia bacterium
AGGCGGCAGGGTTTACAGCATAAGTGCAGGCTTTGGTGATCATTTGGTCGGTTAATGGATAGCCACCCAAAACAAATCCCACTTTAAACAATCCGTAACCATTTACAAACAGTTTACCCGTGTTGATAGTACCCAAGCCCAACACCACAAATCCTTGGGGGTCTATGGTGGTTTCTACTTGTCCAGAAATATCCCAAGTACCTATTTGGGTTCCTTCTTTAATCACCAACAACCCATATAGGCGTTTCGCTGCAAAATCGAAGGTCATTTCCATGTCGCCAAACGGGGTTTTAATTTCGTTCATGGACAAGGATTTGGATGAAGCAGCAATTTCACCAAACACCTGAAAATACATGGTAGGTGGAGCCGCTACAACAGTAGAGGAAGAATTGTCGTAATATTTGCCATGGAACCTAAAAGTATTCCAATCATTTCCAGTAACCCACATGCCATTGGAATCATTTTGAGAAGACAAGGTGATTTTGGGTCCAGAACCACCACCTGTAGATGTAAGGTAAACATTATCCCCAGGAGTTAAATACACCCTGCTTATTTCAGAGGTCCCAAAAACCAATTTACTTGGTATTGGATTGAATTTACCGGGCTCTTCACAAGACCCTAAAATGGTAAATTTACCCGACTTTGTATCGATAATAGGGGCCTTTGTATTGTCTCCTTTAAAGTCTACATAACCTGGAGCTTCAAATTGAATTTTAAGTGGCTCTAAATTGGCATTTAATGCACCTGGAGTTCCTGTAAAATTAATAGACATAGACATTACAGGAAAACGCGGTACCGCGATTTTGGCTTCACCTGATAAATTAAAGGTATTCGACCCACTTACAATTTGTTTGGGGATAAAAGTGATTTTGCTGTTGCCAAACATATTGGGAATACCATCTACAGTTCCCATTGACAAAATATTCTCATTGCCAAAGCTGATCAATTGAATGTAATCCAAGGGAATAGGCACTTTAATGTAAGGATCCATTCCTGTAATTACAGCTGCTGGTTTACTGCCATTTTTGCCAATTACAAAACGCCAATGGGCGCCCAAATCTGACCCGCACTTTTCATCAAAAACCAGGTCGGACTCAGGAGATATTTCAGACAAATTCAACACACCACCACCTAGGGTAAGTTTGTTTAAATCAAAATCTTCAAGCACAAAGAAATCATTGCGCAAATTGAATTTTTTGGCTGGAATGTCTACTACACCAGTTTTAATTAAACAATTGTTCGAAATCAATCCACCCTCTGTGGGGTCTACTTTCCAATCTTTTATTTCCAATTTCCAATTCTGCAAATCCAATAAAATGGGTTCGGAACCTTTGGCCTGATATACTTTGTTGTTGTCTATCACCAAATCAGGTACATGGAATTTCACCTTACTCAGTTTCATGCTGGGCGATGCACCTGTTACATCCACAGAAAGGTGTATTTTCCCATCAATATCGATATAACTTTCTTGGGGAATGGCGGTGGCATTAAAACCAATAAAAGAAAAACCAAGCGGCTCCCCTGCTTTATTGCTGAGGTTGTATAAATCCAAAGCCAGTGATTTTTTTGATTTAATGGCACTGATTTTTGTTTCTAAATTTTTACCACTTTTTTTCAATCCCAGATAGAAATTTCCGGTTTTATCGAAGTTGAGATAGGTCGATGGGAAGTCAAAAGAATTGTCTACAATAGAAGCGTAACCCGACAAAACACCACCATCTGTTTCACTCTTCGATATTTTTAAGTCTTCATTAAAAAATGGAATGTTGCTGCCTTTAATGTTCACATTGTAGCGTTCCATATATTTCATTTTTAGCGCACTAACGGCATCCAAATACTGGCTTTCTTTTACCGGAAAGCCCAGTCCATTTTTAATGGAAAATTCAGCATCTACTATCCTTACTTTAAAATTGGGATCCAGCCACTGAAAGCGTGTTTGTCCTTTGGTCAAATCCACCAAACCGGTAACTTTATAATTTCCATTTCCCATTTTTGTAACCGTTTCTACACTCAATGGGAAACCGTAAATTTCACTAATTTTGCCATCGCCAAGCTTTTTCAATTCCATATTCACAGTGGTAGAACTGCTGCTTAAGGTCACTTCTTTCATATCCCCATTCACGGTAAAAGAAGTATCTAAAGTGGCATAAATTCTGGTTTTGTTCGACATTTTGGGTATGCCTGTAAGTGAATAATTTCCCGAAGCATCGGTTCTGGTTTCCAGGTTGTTTAACGCTGGTTTTCCGTTGCCTATTGTACCTGCAAAGCTGTTCATATCTATGTACACTTTTGCATTTTTAACTGGCGCACCATCCAATGTAATTTTACCGTTGATTTCCAATCCGCGCTTTATGGTAATTTGATAATGCACCGGATCTCGTGTTTCCTTATTGCTGATGTTTACTATTTCTGGAATAAAGCCATTTTCGGTTACCCCTTCAAACAACACAGTGTATTTGGTGCTGCTTACATTTTCAAACGGTGGTATTTCAATACTTTGTGCATAGGAATTGTTTATGGCTGATTTTTCCTCATCGTTATTAATGGTTGCACGGATGTTGTTTTTCTTGTAACCACCATTAGGCATGGGCAGTGCATTGCCATTTGCATCCTTAAATTTCAAATCAAAAACAATGCGGTGTTTTCTTCTATAAACTGTTACTTTTTTAAGGTCAAATGAGTCCTTGGATATGTAACAGAATATCGTGGTATCAAAATAACCCACATCTTTGGGTACAATTTTTATGTGGTGAATGGTATTGGAAGATATTGGCACGGAAAAATCACCGCCTATTTGCATTGCGGTATAAGTGGCATACATTCCAGTTCCTTGTTTTTTGTATACCGTTTTTACATTGTTTTCAAACACTGTGCTGTCATCCCTTATGATATATGCAGCAACCGGATTTCCATTTTCATCTACAACAGTTCCTTTAATTTTACCTTTTGGAACCAATGATGTAGGGTGGTTAATGGATTTGCCCTCCAAATCAATGGGACCGCCATTAAAGAATGCTGTCTTGTAGCCTTTTGCTTCTGTAAAACCATAATATTTAGTACCATTATCCCAATATGCAATTTCACCCATTGCGGTAAATCCGAAATTTCGTATTTCCCAATAACCACTTTTGTCTATGGTTTTGGTGTGGAAGGCCTTGGTACCCATCACAACGGTTATTTTACCAGCAATGCCCTTCTCGCTGCTCTTGTCCTTCATTCTACCTGAGATGCGTGATAAGGTTAAATTCACAGATGCCTCGTAGCTCTCAAAAGGAATAATAATCGGTTCAAAAGAGGGTCCGTCATTTTGGGGATCTGGACTGATTTGCAAAAAGTATTTTCCACCTTGTAACAATATTTTTTTGTTTTCAAAAGATACAAATGATTTGCCTTCTTTGTCATCGAAACCCAAATCCAAAGTTTCATCCAATACCCACTCAAAACTGCCATTGTAAAAATCTTGTTTAGAACCCGAATTGTCGTTGATGGTCTAGTTATCTGAAAACACCGGTTTTAATAATTTCTTAGATGGGTGATTGGAACTGCCCTCACCTTCAGGCTTGTGAGGGGTTTTTGTATTGGGCAATCTAAATATTACGCATTTTGCGCCAGTCAATCCATAGTTCTGCACTACTTTGCCCTTATTTGCAGGCGATTTTACAGTAATTAATATTTTCTTGGCCTTCACTGTTTGAACTTCATTTACAATGGCAGTATAAGTGCCCAAATCTTTGGTTTCAAAGGCATCAACTGTAAAGAAATTATCTGAATTATTGGGACCATCAAAACCATTGTAATACTTCGCCCATTCATTATCTAAAGCAATATAAAAGCCTCGTTTTACCTCATATTTCTGTACATCTTCTGGCGCCAATTCCATATTTGGATCTGCGGGTCCAATGCCTTTCATAGATTTGCCAGAACCTTGATATCCGCCCTTATTTGCTGCATCTGACCCAAAATTTTGGCCTAAGTTTTTTGAATCAAAACCATTTGCGGAATATCCTTTATTGCTTCCCCATCCGTTTTGGGCTGTGGCACCACCACTGAAATCAAGCATATTGTTTCCGTTCATGCCATAATCCCAGCCATTTTTCATGATTTCTGCACCAAACTCCTCATTAATTCCCCAGTCTTTTTGATCCCAAGGCATTACTTCTTTTTGATTGCCTTTATCACACACGGGGTTTTTAACTGTGGTTTGGGTAATGGTTGCAGAATTTGTTAAAATGCCCTTTTTATTGTGGTTAATCACCTTAATGGTAAAATTCCCTTGAGCATCCGTTTCGCCGGTACCTACCACCAATGCTTCATCACTTCTGTCGAGGTAGGTTTTATCACCTGGATTTTTGCTGTTGTTCCATTCAATTTTGGTGAGATTGATATCACAGGCACTTTCTTGCTGTGCTGGTGGCATGGGTTCATTGTTGATTAAATAAGTAAGTACAATTTTAAACCTTGCATTGGCCAAAGGCCTTACCACATTGGGGTCAGAAGGCCATCTATAGGTGAGTTCTCCTTTGAGTTGTGACAGAGGCGGAATTGTAGATAGCAATTTATACTTCACCGTAGATCTGTATTCGGTTTTGCCATTTACCAACTTGGTTTTTGGGAAGTACACCTCCATTTCAGGAGCCACCAAATCTTGGTCTTCATCATATACCGGATCTGTTGGAGCCATGGTTTCCATGGCATCGGCAACATCCATAAAAAGGGCTCCATTTGCAGGTCCTTTTACTTTATCATAACCCATTACTCCTTTGCCTTTGTTATTATAATCAATACCGTAAGGCGACCAATATTGGCTTTGCTTTTTCTCTGGAATCACTGCTTTAATAAAATACTTATCCTCAGCAGACATATTCACAATTAATTCCTTAAATTCTACTATTGTTTCATCTTCCCCTTTATAATTTTTGGTGATGATGGTTTTGCCCTCGGCTACCGCTATTTTACCTTCGGCATCGGGTGTTCCTTTTACCAATTTCCCCGCTTCATAATAAGGAATAAATTTCGACTTGGTTTTGCGGTACAATTTCACCGTCATTCCAGCCTTTATTTTCGACTGTGGGTTGATGCTCAGTGTATCGATACTTACATCTTTGTTGTAAATATTTTTGGATAGCGAATCCACATAAAAAGAAGGGAATCCTTTGCCCATAACTACCCGTAAATCGTAGCTGTA
>JADYZD010000325.1 GCA_020853295.1 Bacteroidia bacterium
ATTCGAACCAGCACGTCCTTACGGACACCACCCCCTCAAGATGGCGTGTCTACCAATTTCACCAACTGGGCAATTGTTTTTCTTGGAAATATTGTATCCAAAAAGGGAATTTAAATAAAGAACTTATACTATCAATTCACTCAAAATGATTGATGGAATCAGATTTTGTGTGTGCAAAGATAAAATCAATTGGCCAATTATTTTAGAAATACGAAACTGATTGAAAATCCTTTGCCAAATTCATAACCCTTAAAAACGACCTAACGCCTATGCCTGTATATGAATTGGGGTGCAAGAAGTTTAATCAATGCAAACAAAACAATGGGCGCCAAACCCCCAATTACGAAATACAGTTGCTGGTTATTCAGGAAAGAAACTCCCATAATACCCAGCATAAAAAGTCCGCCAACCAGTGCACCTCCCAAGTGGCCTTCGTGCGAGATACGGGCTTCTTCGCCCCTGGGCAGTTGGGTGAAAATTATGCTGGAAATGGAAAACAGGATGCCAAATATCCAGCCGGGGATACCAATGGGTACAAAAAACAAGTACAACTTGGCATCAGGTGCTGCAAGTATAAATGCAAAAATAAGGCCCAATACCCCTCCAGAAGCGCCCAAGGCCGCATAGTGGTTGTCTTCCTTGCGCATGAGCATACAATATAAATTACCACCTACTATTGAACCCAGGAATAGCAGGAGAAATAAAGTTTTGCCTATAGCTTCTTCCAATGCAGGCCCGAAGTAATATAGTGTGAGCATATTAAAAATTAAATGCCCTATGCCTCCATGTGCAAATCCGGCAAGAAAAAGCCTGTCGTATTCTTTATTGAACCTTACCCTGCCGTTGATCAGCATCATTCTTTGAACTACCTGGGGTTGATTTTGGGTAACAAAAAATACGAGAATATTAATCCCCATAAGCAGGTATGTAATTGTGAGTTGGTTCATTTATTGTTTTTTAATCACCCGGCCTATGCCATTTTCTTTCTTTTCAAAACGCAGCCAGGGTTCAGTATAATAGTACACATTGCCTTTAGCATAAATATTGGCACTAAAAATAATGGAAGGATTTACATAGATATCCCTGTCGGTATAGTGATAAATATATGCATCGAAGCTTTTTAAAGCTGAAGCATCTATCCAACTGCCATTTTCACAGGTCCAGGCTAGCACACCCCCTTTGCCAATCATGGTAATATTGCCACTGTTGGTGCAGCTGCCAAAAACTTGACCGCAATTGAGCAACATTTTGTGGGTTCCCACTCCGTTCATGATAATCTCTAGGTTGTTCGATTGCAAAGTATCTAGGCATATAACATTGCATGAACCTTCTATTTGCAGTTTAGTAACTTGATGTAGGTTTATGGTGCACTTAGGCCGCACATTTAGGTTTCTTACCCAATTAAAGTGGTTTAAATCTTTTAAGCGCAACTCACCATTATTAATGGCACTGCTTATTTTATCGATTACATGGGCACCATATGTAATATCAATGGAACGGGGTTTGTTTTTATTTGCAGTAAGGTAAAGATCAAATTTTTGAGATACCCAAATGCTAGAAAAGGAATCAAGGGTTCGGGAAGTGGTTTTTTCAGGTCCAAAACTGCGCGCAAAGTCAGGTCCTTTAGAACAAGAACCCAATAAAATCAGCAAGATTGAGATATGGAATACAATTTGGCGCAATTTTTGGCGTTTAAGATATGGATTGCAAATTTGCACATAACCTTTTATTCATGCTAAGAAACCTTCAACGAATTGCCCTCTTATTGGTGTTTTTTTACACAAGCCCTGCTTTTTGCCAAGATGACGACTTGCCAAATGGCAAGCTGGCAGAAGCTTCAAGGGCTATGAAAAACAGGGATTACAAAGAAGCCGAAATTATCTACAGGCAGCTTTTAAAGCAAAACCCTGAAGACATGACCTTGAAGCAGTGGCTCTGCCATTCCTTAATTAACCAAAAGGAGTTTAATGAGGCCGATAGCATGCTATGGCGCATGCTGGAAACAGATTCTAACAATGTAGGAAACTATTGGTACTATGGCCTAAGTTGCGAAAGGCAGAATAAGGACAGTATAGCAGCAGATTATTTTAAAATCTACATTAGAAAAACCGAAAACTTTACGGTGCATGATGTAAAGGCCTGGTTGCACGTGGGCTCCGCTTACCGCAGACTGATGCACGATAGCGGAATTACTTTGGTGCAGTACAATTCTATGGTCTACCATTATAAAAAATACCTAAAACTGAATCCAGCAGATGCTTATGCACCAGAATTGGAAGCTTTTTTAACGGCGATTGCTGCTAAAAAACCAGAGCCCGGACAAGTACTTGTGTGGGATGAGAAAAACTGAGGGATGAAGCGCTAACTTTGCAGCGCCCCATGGCAGGTTTTAATAAAAACAAAATAATTAACGATCCGGTTTATGGGTTTTTAACCATTCCTACGGAAACTGTTTTTGATGTTCTTCAACATCCTTTTTTTCAGCGTCTTCGCAGAATTAGACAACTGGGATTAAGTGAATTGGTTTACCCTGGTGCCACACATACCCGTTTTCACCACGCCTTAGGTGCTCTCAATCTAATGATTCGGGCCGTTGAAACTTTAAAGCGCAAAGGTGTTGAGATTACTGATGAAGAAACGGAAGCAGTTTATTTGGGCATACTCCTGCACGATATTGGCCATGGCCCTTTTAGCCATACCCTAGAACATGTAATTGTAAAAGGTCTCAGTCATGAACAAATTTCGGATTTGATGATGCAAAGAATTAACCGAGAAATGGAAGGAAAACTGGGTTTGGCCATCTCTATTTTTCGGCAAGAATACCATAGCAAACCGTTTTTAGGACAATTGATTTCTGGGCAGTTGGATATGGACCGCTTGGACTATTTATCGCGCGATAGTTTTTATACCGGAGTAAGTGAGGGAATAGTTGGCGCAGATCGAATCATCAATATGTTAAATGTAAGTGAAGGTCAATTGGTGGTAGAAGCAAAGGGCATTTATTCTGTAGAGAAGTTTTTAATTGCCCGCAGGCTTATGTATTGGCAGGTCTATTTGCACAAAACAGCCATTGCCGCAGATGAATTGCTGTTTGCCATTTTACAAAGGGCTAGAGAATTGGCGGGAAATGGAAATCCCTTGGGCAGCTATTTCCCATTGATTCACTTTTTGGGCAGGGAAATAGGACCGGCCGGATTGGATGATGAATCACTTGATTTATATGCCATGTTGGATGATAACGATATTTTGAATGCCTTAAAAACTTGGATGGGCCATGAAGATCCAGTTTTACGCCAACTTTCTGGGTTTATGTTGAACAGGAATTTGCCCAAAATTCTCATTTCTTCTATCCCATTTGATGATGCCGTAATTCAAGAAAAAAAGAAAGTTGCCAAAGAACGCTTTGCACTCACTGATGAACACTTCTTGTCATTTTTCGTAAGGACAGGGGTTTTAGAAAACCATGCCTACAAGGCAGAAGGTGGCGGAATTCCCATTTTAAATAAAGATGGAGAAGTTAAAGACATGTCGGAAGTTACGGACAATTATAATCTGGATGCATTGAAAGACACGGTTACCAAATACTACCTTACTTATTGGAATTGAAATGCAAAAAGTAAGACCCAAAAAACACCTCGGTCAGCATTTTCTGAATGACAGGGAAATCGCTGAAAAGATAGCCGCTTTGGCCAATGATTGTGGGGCCGATAGGCTTATAGAAATTGGCCCTGGAATGGGGGTGCTCACAGAATATTTGTTTCCGGTGTGGAAACAAAAGTTGCTCTGCGTAGAAATTGATAATGAATCGGTAGAGTATTTGAAAAATACTCCATGGGCTATTGGCCTAAAAGTAGAAGCGGGTGATTTTTTGCAGATGAAAAATGAAACCCTTTTCCCTACAAATAACAATGGAGTAATCGGGAATTATCCCTACAACATATCCACCCAAATAGCCTTTAAGGTTATGGAAAACACAGGTTCAGTTTCTTTTTTCGGTGGCATGTTTCAAATGGAAGTGGCCAAAAGATTTTGCGCTGCCCATGGCAATAAAGAGTATGGCATTACATCGGTGTTGTTGCAGTCTTTATATGATTGTCATTATGCATTTACTGTACCTGAAAATGCATTTAATCCACCGCCAAAAGTAAAAAGCGGGGTTATGTATTGCACAAGAAAAGAAAGACCACTGCCTGTGGGGTTTAAAAGTTTAAGCACTGTGGTAAAAACCGCCTTTTCACAGCGCAGAAAGACATTATCCAATGCCTTAAAACCGCTACTGAGCTCGCGGAGTAATTTTGTATTGCCGGCCGAATGGGCAGGGAAGCGGGCAGAGCAGCTTTCTGTGCAGGATTTTTTGCATTTAACCCAACTTTGGGAGCAAGCTACATAAAAAACGGACAGATTTTTGCGTTATACATTTATCATAAGTGTTAAAACGAATCTTCATATTGCTGCTAGGATTGTCGGCGCTTAAATGTGTTGCACAAAAGAATCCATTTGAAGACCAATCTTGGAATTTTGGTGAGGTGGCATTTTGGAACAACGACACCGCGTGGTTTACCGTGCGTAATGTTACCGATAAGAACTTGGTGTTTTTACCCACCTATTATAATGAGGACCTCCAAATATTTTTTAGCAACAGGGCCGCTTCTCCCAATGAATCTATTACAATAGGAATTGTTTATTACACCCAAATTAAAGGCAAATTCAATGTTGAGGTTCCTTTATATATCAATTTAAGGGGGGAGCCCATACATTTTCATTTAAAGGGAACCATAAAAAGCTTCGACCCCATGGCCCAATTGCGCTGTCCAATAGTAAACGGTGGCACAGATGAGAATCAAATTGCGAAAGTAGTTACAGTTGAAGTGCGAGATTTGGAAACAGACCAATTGCTATTGCCTGATGAATTGGGTGTGAAAGCCAGAAACAATCAAAGGGTAAAAATTGAGAAAGATGACAGTGTGTTTAGAATGTCGGTATTGCCAGGTGCTTACCGCGTTAGTTGTATTAAAGCCGGCTATCATGAATATTTCGCTGCCATTAACTTGGAACCGTATCAGTTAAAATATGTGGTTTACTTGGAAACGAATGAAGAGGTTCCTATGGTTGATGTTATTGAAGAGGAAGAACCTGCGCTAATTGAATATATACCCATTGCCGATGATACCAACAAAGTAGATATAGTTGAGGTAAAAGGCGATGCGCATATCCATGAAGAAATTAGGAATAAAGATACCACCTCAACTGCTGAAACTACTGGTTTAAGCAGCAATGAATATAAATTTAACAATGTCATTGTAATTGTAGATGTATCCTCTTCCATGAACCGTGGAGGCAAATTGGATGGATTAAAGACCTCCTTTGGGTATATGGTAGATGCCTTGCGCCCTGAGGATAGGATTTGTATCATCTCCATGGCTTCACAGGCTGTGGTAGTTCAGGAGCCAGTAGGCGTGTATCAGCCCGACAGTTTAAAGGCCCGCATGGCCAACATGAAAGCCAGTGGTGGAACTAACGGTGGCGCTGCAATACAATTGGCCTATCAATTGGCCACACAAAATTTTATGGCCGATGGAAATAACCAAGTGATTATTGCCACTGATGGGGTATTTTATGGCGGCACACTTACAAGAAAACAGATGGAAGAATTAATTGGAAAAGGCAATGCCAACAATATCCATTTAAGCACCGTTGCCTTCGGTTCTGATCCAAAAGCATTGCTCTTTTTGTCGCATCTCGCAGAAATAGGGGGCGGAAATGCGATACAAATAGCCAACCCAGCGGATTCACAGACCCAATTATTGGAGATGATAAAGAGCCAAAGTAGGCGCTAGAATTGGGTGCAGGAGGGGGTTGAATACTTTTTCCCAAAAAAACATTGAGGTTTTGTTTTTTTCCAACTCCATATCCCTAAATTTGCGACCTAAATTTCAAAACAGGCTTAGATGAAAAAGCTAATTCAGACAAGACTTCTCAACCATTTGTGGAGCAGGAAGAATCTCCTGATGTTGGTATCAATGTTACTCCCTTTTGTGGCCATGGCTCAAACTGCGACTGATGTTGTGCAACCTCCGAAAGAATTTAATCCGGCTGGATGGGACTGGGCGTTTATCGCCGCGTGTGCCCTCACCGTGTTGATTATCCTGGTCATTGCTAGAGCATTCGACATTGGATCACTCACCGAAAAAGTAACAGGAAAAAAAGTCATTGGTTGGACCAAAGTAAATGCTTGGTTGGCAATTATTATTATCATTGCCGGAGCTGCTGGAATTACTTATGAAATGATTTATCATGGTAAATTGATTCTTTTAAACGATTCAGCTTCAGAACATGGTAAAACCATCGACTCTATGTTTAACTGGACATTTGGATTTACCTTTTTGGTATTCTGCATTACAGAAATCCTTTTGTTCTGGTTTATGTTCCGCTACCGTTATAGGGAAGGTGAAAAAGCACTTTATTATTTGCACAACAACAAATTGGAAGTGTTTTGGACCATAGTTCCTGCTATCGTGCTTACCTTTTTGGTATTGCGTGGATTTAATACTTGGAGCAGAATAACAGATCCATCTAAAGTTTCGAAAGATGCAACTCAAATTGAAGTGTATGCATATCAATTTGGTTGGAAAGCCCGTTTTGCAGGCGATGACAATAAATTTGGTGAAAGCAATTTTACTTTCATTTCAGGAACCAATCCATTGGGATTGGCAGTAGGAGCAGAAGTGGATTCACTAATGGCAGAATTGAAGAGGGATATTTCTAAAATTGATATTTTGCTTGCTTCTGCTGCAGATTCAAGTAGGGTGTGGCAAACGGCCTTGAGAGACCTTGAAGCCAAACAAAACACCACTGCGTATCCTGAAGTTTATAAAGACGTTTTGACCAAAGCAACAGATGCCCGCACGGGTGCATATGTGCGCAATTTGAATAAAGACAAAAAACGCAAACAAACCAATTTGTGGCGCATAGCAGAATATAAAAAGAATAAAGATTTCTTTAACAATGCTGCAAATGATGATAAAATTACCACAGAAATCGTTTTGGTTAAAGGCAAAGAGTATGTATTTAAGTTCCGTGCCCGCGATGTTATTCACTCAGCCTACATGCCAGAGTTCCGCGCACAAATGAACGTGGTACCTGGAATGGCTACTCAATTTGCGTTTACTCCAATTAAAACTACTGCCGAAGCAAGAAAAGATAAAAACAATAAGGATTTCGATTTTCACTTGTACTGCAACAAAATTTGCGGAGCAGCCCACTACAATATGAAAATTAAAATCACAGTTGTTGCCACTGAGCAGGAGTATAAAGAATGGCTGGCCACCCAAACTACTGTGGTAGCACCACCAGTGGTTGAAACACCTGAAGCGCCGAAAACAGATTCTGTTGCACCAGCAACAGACAAAACCGTAGCAGTAATACACAATTAATAAAAGAAAACTAAGTGACTATATGAGCACAGCAGCATTACACGCCGAGCACGATGCACATCATCACCATAAAGAGAGCTTCATCAGCAAGTATGTGTTCTCTATGGACCATAAAATGATCTCAAAACAATTCCTAATTACAGGAATTATCATGGGTATTTTGGGTATGGGTATGTCGTTACTATTCAGACTGCAACTGGCATGGCCTGATGAACAATTTAGCATTCTTGAAGTGCTATTGGGCAAATGGGGTGCAGGTGGCAAACTCGATCCCAATTTTTACATGGGATTGGTAACCATTCACGGTACCATCATGGTGTTTTACGTACTTACGGCAGGTTTAAGTGGTACTTTTAGTAACCTACTTATTCCTTTGCAATTGGGTGCAAGAGATATGGCATCGCCATTTTTGAACATGCTTTCTTATTGGTTCTTCTTAACTTCATCTGTTGTGCTTTGCATCAGTATGATGGTTGAAACAGGACCGGCTTCAGCAGGTTGGACAGTATACCCACCGTTGAGTGCCCTTGAAAAAGCGATGCCTGGTTCAGGACTTGGAATGACCCTTTGGCTTGTGGCTATTGCCCTGTTTATCATTTCTTCACTTTTGGGAGGTATCAACTATATCTCTACAGTATTGAATATGCGTACCAAAGGTATGAGCATGAACCGCATGCCCCTTACCATTTGGGCATTCTTCTTTACTGCTGTGTTGGGCTTGTTGTCTTTCCCAGTTTTGTTGGGTGCTGCTTTATTCTTGATTTTTGATAGAAGTGCAGGTACCAGTTTCTATTTAAGTGATATTTACCTCGATGGCGTTGGTGCTTTAGAGAATATCGGTGGTAGTCCAGTGTTATACCAACATTTGTTTTGGTTCCTAGGTCACCCTGAAGTATACATTATATTAATGCCTGCTTTGGGAATTACCTCTGAAGTAATTTCTACAAATGCACGCAAACCTATTTTTGGATACTCTGCAATGGTAATTTCTTTGATGGGAATTTCATTCTTGTCGTTTATTGTATGGGGTCACCATATGTTCATTACAGGTATGAACCCATTCTTGGGCAGTGTATTTATGATTCTAACCCTCATCATTGCTGTACCCTCGGCGGTAAAAGTGTTTAACTACCTCACCACTCTGTGGAAAGGAAATTTAAGGTTCACTCCTGCAATGTTGTTTTCTATAGGTTTGGTATCTTTCTTTATTTCTGGTGGTCTAACCGGTATTTACTTGGGTAATGCTGCTCTCGATATTCAATTACACGATAGTTACTTTGTTGTTGCTCACTTCCATTTGGTAATGGGTAGTTCGGCCATATTTGGAATGTTTGCCGGTATTTACCACTGGTACCCCAAAATGTTTGGCAGAATGATGAACAACACACTTGGCTATTTCCACTTCTGGATTACCTTTATCACTGCATACTTGGTGTTCTTCCCCATGCACTTTATGGGCTTGGCTGGTGTACCCCGTCGTTATTATCAATTTACACTAGTAAAAGAATTTGATGTATGGATGGATGTAAACAAATTGATTACCGTTGCGGCGATTATAGCTGGTGCTGCGCAAGTATTGTTTATTTACAACTTCTTTTACAGCATTTTCCGTGGTAAAAAGGCCGAACAAAATCCTTGGCAGAGCAATACTTTAGAGTGGAGCACCCCTGTAGAGCATATCCATGGCAACTGGCCTGGTGAAATTCCTACTGTTTACCGTGGTCCTTATGAATATAGCCGCCCAGATAGAGAAGAGGATTTCTATCCCCAATATATTCCTGATGAAACCAGCACCGATCCTTTGAAATCAACCAAAGCTGCACCTGCTCCCGATACTAAGGAGCCTGAAGTAGAGCCAGTAAATTCTGTGTTTTTCTCAGCATTGAAACGCGTATTTGGTTGGAGCTAAGCTAAGTGTTCAAAGTTTCAGAAATCGGTATTTTTAATTACAAATCTTTCAGACGAACAGGTATTCTTGCCTGTTCGTCTGTTTTATTGCTATTCCTGCTTGGTGGCCTTGTGCGTGTTACAGGCAGCGGTATGGGTTGCCCCGATTGGCCAAAGTGCTTTGGTTTATGGGCCCCACCTACTTGCGAATGCCAACTGCCCCCGAATTACCAAGATGTTTTTTTAGAAAAACGTATTAAAAAGGTGGAGAGGTTTACTGCAGTTCTTGAAAAATTGGGATTTGCTGAAAAAGCCCAAAAAATCAGGTCTGATAAGACCATCTTAATTCCAGAAGAATTCAATGCCACAAAAGCCTGGATAGAATATATCAATAGGGTTTTTGGTGTTTTGGCAGGTTTATTTTCACTGGGATTTTTTGCCATCGCATTTTTGGGAAAATATGCCGCCAAAATTAGGGTCTATGCATCACTGGGTTTGATTATGCTCTTAGTAAATGCTTGGTTGGGCAGTATTGTGGTTGCTACAAACTTACTGCCTGGTTTGGTCTCCTTGCATTTTATGCTCTCTTTCGCCTGCGTCTTTTTCTTTATGCTGGCATTGCATGGTGCAAAAGCATTTGAATCTAAAACCAAGGAACCCCGTTCAAAATACCTTTGGCTGCTGTTGCTGGTTCTAATTTTGTTTGAGGTTCTTTTGGGCACATTTGCCAGAGAGATGGTGGAGTTTAAAACGAGCAATTCAACACTTAAATCAAATGGGATGCTTGACTTTTTAGGCATGGGACCTAGTTTCATATTCCATAGGTTTTTACCTGCACTTATTTTTGCAATTGCAGCTTTTCTTGCTTGGAAATACCGAAATGAGGATCGCTTCTTGGGTAAACAACTGGCCACAATTGCTGTTATTAGTCTTATACAAATTTGTTTTGGGGCATTGAATATAGTTTTTGTACTGCCTGCATACTCTCAAATACTGCATATAGTAGTGGGAAGCCTTATGCCTGTTATCGTATTTTATTATCTATTGGCATCGAATAAAAAAGGGGTTGTTTTATGAGACAAACATTTAAAAACTACACACAGCTTGTAAAATTTAGGCTCACTTCCACAGTGGTGGCCACCTCTATATTTGGGTACATTTTGGGTTGTAAGATTAACAACAGTGCAAATTGGACTGCAGATTTTAATTGGACTGTATTTTTGGGTGTTCTCTTTGGCGGAATGCTCGTTGTATTTGCATCAAATGGTTTAAACCAACTGATAGAGAAAGAAAACGATGGTAAAATGAACCGCACCAGCAACCGTCCAATTGTGGAAGGCAGAATCAGTATTGAACATGCCCGGGTTTTCTGCTTAGTTACTGGGGCCTTAGGAGTCGTAATTTTGGCCCTTACCACCACCTTTACGGCTACTTTACTTGGGTTTTTATCGCTGGTGATTTATGTATTCATCTATACACCTATGAAAGGTGTGAGTCCATTGGCAGTAATGGTAGGTGCAATACCAGGAGCATTGCCACCACTTATTGGATATACCGCCATAGTTCCGCGCTTAGATGAGCCGGGTATTATGTTGTTCTTGGTGCAGTTTTTTTGGCAATTCCCACATTTCTGGGCCATTGCTTGGCTATTGCATGATGATTATCAAAAAGCTGGATATTGGTTGTTGCCTTCTCAAGGTGGCCGCGATGCTAAAAGTGCATATCAAATCGTAATTTATTCGGTAATTTTGGGCATGGTTTCACTTATGCCTATATACTATCACTTATGCGGGCCATGGGCTTTGATAGTGGTAGTGCCTATGAGTGTTTACTTTTGCTTAAAGGCCTTTAAATTGCTACAAACCTTAGATCAAGCTGAAGCAAGAAAACTGCTCTACACTTCATTTTTGTTTACCCCACTCGTTTTTCTAAGTTACATCCTCTTCTAAAAATCCAAATACAATGAATTCCGCTATAAAAATAAAACAGCCACAGGAGACCTATAGGGTGGCGCCAGCCAAATTTAATATTTGGTTGTTCATGATTGCCAGTAGCATGTTGTTTGCTGCTTTTGTGAGTGCATATATCGTGCACAAACCCGATGCCCAGGCAAAGTCCTTATGGACCCTGTTTGACTTGCCAGTGTTTTTTACCTATTCAGCCATCACTGCCGTAATTAGCAGCATCACATTGTTTATAGCTTGGAGGGCAGCAAAATCCGACGAATTGGGCTTAAATAAATCTATGCTTGGTGTCACTTTGGTGCTGGGAATACTGTTTTGTGTATTTCAATATTTGGGATGGCAGACCTTAATTTCTCAGGGTTTGACGTTTGTAAACGCCAAACCAGAAGATATTTCTGCCAGTTATGTGTGGGTAATTACCATAATCCATGCCTTGCATGTATTGGGCGGAATTGTACTACTGGCGGTAACTTTGGCTCGCGCAATCCAATTTAAAGTGCACAAAAAAAGCATGACTTTGATGTCAGTTACACATACTTATTGGCATTTTGTTGGTTTACTATGGATTTATTTGTTTTTATTCCTTTATTTCGCACGGTAATTTAAGACCAAATGGCTAACCATTCAACAGAAGCATCATATGAACAGCAACCGGTATGGGCCGGTGGCCGTTCGCCGTTCAATGTAAGTTACGGTAAACTGATGATGTGGCTGCTTCTTTTATCAGATGCATTCACATTTTCCAGCCTACTAGTGCAATATGGCGCACAAAGGTTTAGTAACGTTCAAAGTCCTGTTACTACACTTTGGCCTGAACCTGCCGCTATTTTTAACCATTTTCCATTCTTGCATGGCTTGCATTTGCCTTTGCTATTTGTAAGTGTAATGACTTTCATTTTGATTTTTAGCTCAGTTACAATGGTACTTGCCGTTGAAGCTGGACACAGAAAAAGCAAAAAGGAAGTGGTAAAATACATGGTATACACTGTTTTGGGTGGTGCCGCATTCTTGGGTTGCCAAGCTTGGGAATGGTCTGTATTTATTCATGAAGGTGCCCGTTTGGATGGCAATACTTTTGGTATAACCGCTGAAGGTGCTGCGAAATTTAAAACCTTGCATTTCGGCGACCATTTTGAATGGGAGTCTGCTTGGCGCACAAATGGCCCAGTGCCATTTGCAGCCTTGTTCTTTATAGTAACTGGCTTCCATGGTTTCCACGTATTTACTGGTGTGGTTGCCAATATTGTAATTACCATTATGGCTGCCCGTGGTGTTTTTGAACGCCGTGGCCATTATGAAATGATTGAAAAAACAGGATTGTACTGGCACTTTGTAGATCTTGTTTGGGTGTTCGTGTTTACTTTCTTTTACCTCATCTAAAATAAAATACTGTCATGGATTTTTATAGCAAACCCGGCGAATACGACGCAATAAACTATGTTCCACACACCGAAAGTCATGGTACTAAGGAGTTGTGGCGTGTATTTTTGATCCTTTTGGGGATTACCATTTTGGACTTTGGAATCTACTTTGCAATGGGGCCTTCAGGCCTTAGAAATGTCATCTTCATTTTCTTCGGATTGGTAAAAGCTTACTTTATCGTTGGAGCTTTTATGCACATGAAGAATGAAAAAATCGCATTGGCACTGATTATTTTGGTACCTGTGATTTTTATCATTGGCTTGGTAATGGGACTTCTTTATGAAGGCAATGCCCTTACCATGGTAAAATAAGATGGCTATCGGCAGAAAGTTGGCTAAAGGGGTAGGTTTAACTGCCCTGATTATTATCCCATCTATTCTTATCTTTTTTCTGGCTAAAGCCAAATGGGTGCACCAAAAGCTCCCATACCTGGGCCAACCAGAATTAAATGAAGCAGGTAAAGATATTCCGCATACCGTTTCTGATTTCTTGTACACAGACCAAAATGGGAAACCTGTAAATTTGGATTCTCTGAAGGACAAAATCATTATTGCCAGTATTTTCTTTGCCTCTTGTCCAGAAGTTTGTCCGGAAATGAACCGGCAAATACAAACCATTGCTGAGGAATTTGCCCGCTTTGACAACATCGCATTTTTATCGGTATCCATAGATCCTGAGCATGATTCTGTTTCTGTTTTGAAAAATTATGCCACCCGATTCAATTCTAAAAAATTGAAGAATTGGCGGTTTTGCACAGGCAGTAAGTCAGAAATTTACGATTGGGTAACCCATGATTTGCTGTTGGCAAATGAAATGAAAGGTGCCGATTTTATACACGACGATAAGATAGTAATCATTGATAAAAAACGCCATATCAGGTCTATTTTAGCTACCCGTCCTCCGGATGATACTCCTCAAAACCGGGTAATGACTGAAAGGCTGAAGTTGGTGAGACATATTAAAGACGACATAGACAATTTGCTATATGAGTACCGACAAGAAGAATTGGATAAGCGATAAGGGATTTTTTTGGGTAGTACTGGGTATTTCACTGGCGGTGCCTGCTGTTGTCACCATTTTGCGGTTTTTGCCCGAAAATCTAAGACCAAATGCAAATTTTGCCCAGCATTTACCTGCAGTAAATGCCTTTTTAAATAGCTTGGTATCTATTGCTCTAATTGTTGGTTATATCGCTATCAAAAAAACCAAAAACCGCGGGGTACACAAAGGCTTCATGCTTTCAGCCTTTGTATTGTCAGCATTGTTTTTGGTGAGTTATGTGGTTTATCATACAGTAATGCCAAGCACACCTTACTGTGCAGAAGGTTTTATGAAAACATTTTACCTGATTATCTTATTCTCTCATATTTTACTCGCGGCAATTATTTTGCCATTGGTATTGTATACCATTTACTTTAGTACATCAGGCAATTATGAGAAGCATAAAAAAATTGCAAGGTG
>JADYZD010000326.1 GCA_020853295.1 Bacteroidia bacterium
AAGTGGAAACTGCCATTCCGGCTTTTATTGGTTATACCGAATTTAGAAAAGATAACGGTATTGCCTTTGGCAAAAATATTCCCCGCAGAATTGAATCCATGCTGGAATATGTAGAAATGTTTGGTGGCCCGTATCGAGAAGAATTTGACGTTGTAGTTAATCAACCAACAGCAGATTCGGTTCCCAGTTTTAGCATTACGCCCCATTTTGGATTGAGTAACAATGAATACTCTCCTTACATTCTTTACTACCAAATGAAAATGTATTTTGCCAATGGTGGCGGTAAATGCTACATAGTATCTGTAGGCACATATGATATGTTGAGTACAACAGCTAGCAATGCTGGGAAAATATTATACAGCGAATTGTCGGCTGGTGTAACCGCTTGTAAAACGGTGGATGAAATTACCCTTTTGGTTGTACCTGAATCGGTCGTGTTTCCCTTTATTGATCCCAACAATCCAGAACCAGTTGCTGATAGAATTTCTCTATATGGTACCGATATGCTGGCGCAATGTAAAGATTTACAAGATCGCTTTGCCATAATGGATGTAGTGGCTTCTGAATTGGGGGCTGATGCAGATCAAACTTCGATTAATACAGATGTAAACAATTTTAGGGTAGAAGTAGGAGCTGATAATTTAAAATATGGTGCTGGTTATTTCCCACCTATTAAAACAAGTCTGAATTACTATTACGACGAAGCATTGGTTCACTTATCAGGCACTCGACTGGGCAACCCGATTACAGGAGGCACCAACCTGGCCCAATTGATGCCCGGCAATGCGGAAAAAGCAAGTGGTTCTATTTGGGTGCATGACAATTCCAAAGTTTTGGCAGGACAAACCATCACGCTGGGCAGTACCGTGCTCGAATTCGACGACCAAATCACCATGGGTGCAACAGCTTCTCAATCAGCAACCCATATTGCAAGTGCCATTAATGCGCTTGCCGATTTTGATGCCAGCGCAGTTGGTTCTATTGTATACATTTCTGCTTCAGAAACTGGCAGCAACAGTGCTGATAAAAAGAACTATGCCAAATTGCAGTATTCAGAAACGGAAAATCCCGGATTGACGCTTTCAGGACCATATTTAACTGGTGGTCGCGATCAATCTTCATCTGCCGCCACAGGCACCATTACCATTTCAAATCTTACCAATTTAACAGATACCGGAAATGATACTTTTACCGTTGATGGAACTGTTTTTAAAGCAGTTGTTGGAGCTCCTGGTGATGGTGAATTCACTGTAGCAGGTTCTAAACTTGATACAGCCACCAACCTAATGAATGCCATAAATGATGCTGGATTGAAGGCAGCGGCTACTTCAGCAGAAATGATAAGTACCAATGCTGTTATCACCATTGAAGCAAAAAAACAAGGTTCAGAAGGCAATACAATTACCTTGGTATTTGCAAATGGTGGTGGATCTGCAGGTGGTTCCGTTTCAGGTGCAACACTTACGGGTGGGTTAAATACAATTGATTCTGACTTGTACTCCATGGTAAAAACCGAATTATCAAAACAATATGCAATTCTATATCCTTCTGCATCCATTGCCGGTATTTATGCCAGAGTAGATAGTGAACGTGGCGTTTGGAAAGCCCCAGCTAATGTGGGTGTGAGAAAATCACAAGGACTTGCCATTTCTCTTACAGATGCGTTGCAAGAAAATTTAAATGTAGATGCCACTACTGGAAAAAGCATCAATGCATTGCGCACATTTAAAGGCAAAGGCACCTTGGTTTGGGGAGCTCGTACTCTAGCTGGCAACGACAACGAATGGCGTTATGTACCAGTTCGTCGCTTTTACAATATGGTGGAAGAATCGATTAAGAAAGCAACTGAATTTGTGGTTTTTGAACCCAATGATGCCAAAACATGGATGCGGGTGAAAACGATGTGTGAAAATTTCTTAACACGCATGTGGCAACAAGGTGCACTTGCTGGAGCAAAACCCGCCGATGCATTTTTTGTAAACGTTGGTTTGGGCATTACCATGACCTCACAAGATATTCTTGAAGGCAGAATGAATGTAGAAATAGGCATGGCCGCTGTGCGTCCCGCTGAATTTATTATTCTTAAGTTCTCTCATAAATTGGCAGTATCATAATTAAAAAATAAAAAACAACACTATGGCAACATCTTATAGAACCCCGGGAGTTTATGTAGAAGAAATTTCTACCTTACCGGCCAGTGTAGCAGCTGTGGCAACCGCTATTCCCATATTTGCAGGCGCTACCGAGATTGCAGAAGACAATGACGGCAGCAGCTTGCTCAATATTCCAACGCGTATTTCGAGCATGCTCGAATATGAAGAAAAGTTTGGAAAAGGATTCTCTGAACATGCAGCAATTTCAGTAGAAATTGAAGATACCCTTGATGAAAATGACAATTCCAAAGTGGCTATTCGTGCCATTGATGTTACGGTAAATGACGCCGAACTTTCTGACTATCGAATGTATTATGCCTTGCAAATGTTTTTTGCAAACGGCGGCAGAGACTGTTGGATTCTTTCAGTGGCATTGTACGATGCATCAATGTATAATATCGATTTACTTGAAACCGCAGTGGATACAATGGAAAAAGAAGATGAACCTACACTGATTCTGTTTACCGATAGGTTTACCACTGAAGCGTATAAAGATATTTATGACTATGCCCTTTCGTCGTGTAACAAACTAAAAGACCGTTTCACCATTATGGATATTTGGGATGAGACCGATAATGCCAAAGATGATGCGGATAAATTCAGAGACGTTGGCATTAGTATGGATTATTTAAGCTATGGAGCCGCATATTATCCCATGTTAAAAACCACACTCAATTATGCATTTGATGAAGAACAGTTAAACGTGATTCACAAAACAAATGACCCCAGCGTTACACCTTCAACTGTAACCGACGGCGATTTTCACGATGCTTTGCTCACCGATATTAAAAAGGGAGATAACGGTTATGACAAAGACAGTTCTCTTTACAATATTTTAATTCAAAATATTGCCAAAGACACTTGGGTAAAAATGGCCCCAGGTTCAGCTATGGCAGGTATTTTTGCCAGGGTTGACAACGACCGCGGCGTGTGGAAAGCACCGGCCAATGTGAGTGTAAAAAAAGTAAGCGGGCCTACCATTATGGTAACCAATGCCCAACAAGAAACTTTGAACGTAGATGCTACTTCTGGTAAATCCATTAATGTAATTCGAGCATTTACTGGCAAAGGAACCTTGGTGTGGGGCTCAAGAACATTGGCTGGCAATGACAATGAATGGCGTTATGTGCCGGTGCGTAGGTTTTTCATTTTTGTTGAAGAATCAGTAAAAAAGGCTACAGAATTTGTGGTTTTTGAACCCAATGATGCCAAAACATGGCTCCGTGTAAAGACCATGATTGAGAATTTCCTCAATCAACTATGGAAACAAGGTGCCTTACAAGGTGCAAAACCTGCTGATGCATTTTTTGTAAATGTAGGCTTGGGCATTACCATGACAGCACAAGACATATTAGAAGGTCGAATGAATGTGGAAATTGGCATGGCTGCCGTGCGTCCAGCTGAATTCATTATCCTTAAATTCTCTCACAAATTACAACAATCCTAAAACATTAAAACAACAAACATATGGCAACTACTTATCCGTTACCCGTATTTCACTTTCAGGTTGAATGGGGTGGCAGCAGAATCGGGTTTACCGAAGTTAGCGGTTTATCAATCGAAACCCAGGCAATTGAATACAGGGAAGGCAACAGCCCTGAATACCACAAAATAAAAATGCCGGGAATGCAACAGTTCTCCAACATTTCATTAAAACGTGGCATTACAAAAGGCGACAATGAACTTTTTCAATGGTTAAATTCGGTTAGCCTCAACACCATTGAAAGGCGCGATTTGACCATTAGCTTGCTTAATGAAAACCATGAACCAGTGGTGGTTTGGAAAATTAAAAATGCTTGGCCAACTAAGGTAGAAGGACCAACATTAAACTCCACTGGCAATGAAGTGGCCATTGAACATGCTGAATTGGCACATGAAGGATTAAGTGTTGAATTTACCTAATCATTAAATGGCGCTATTTGGTTTATTAAACCCACCCGTGGGATTTCACTTTATTCTGATTATGGAATTAAACATAATCGAATATCCTGGAATTCCAGATATCGGGTTTCAGGAAGTTACAGGTATTGATGTTACTATCAATACCGAAGAATTTCGTGAAGGTGGTGAAAACCGATTTGCCCATAAATTACCAACCAACATTTCATTTCCCAATCTGGTGTTAAAACGCGGTTTGCTTTACGGTTCCCAAGCTTGGGATTGGTTTAACAACTCTCTTGAAACCTTTCAGTTTAGTCCCAAAGACATAACTCTGGTGTTGCTCAACCAATTGCATTTGCCTGTTCAAGCTTGGAATTTTGTAAATGCTTACCCAGTAAAATGGGCTGTAAGCGGATTTAATGCTGAACAAAACGGACTGGTCATTGAAAATCTGGAATTTGCTTATCAATACAGCCGTAGGTTAGACCCATCTGATTTAATTGGTTTTTAAATAATAAAGTATGCCTGTAATTATCGATGAAATCATCATAACCGCACAAGTTGAAAGCAACTCTAACCGCAGTGTTACAAGCGGGAATTCCGTTCCTGCAGCAGATGCTAAACTGGCCAAAGTTATTGAAGAATTAAAACGCATTTTAAAAGAAAAAAACGAACGTTAAATTATGGCCCTTGGAGATATTTTTGGACAACTAGGTGAGCTTGAAAAAATGGTCATTGAAGTGTATTCCGATGGGGATTACTCTCAAGGTCATTTTTTAAAGAAATTTCAAGTTCTCTATAATCCTGCTTCATATTACAAGGATTATAAAATGGAATTGGATACCCAAACTCCCGTAAATGCTGCCGATCGGCCGCTGCAATTCAAATACACAGGTGGTAAAGATATGAAAATAGATTTATTGCTTGATGCCACAGGAGCATCTTATAGTGGGAGCAGTGATTTACAGCAGAGTTTAATTGATGATGCCCAGAGACCCAGCGTGGAGCCTGTTGTGCAACAATTTTTAGAAGATTGTTTTACTAAAAACCCCGAAGCCCACCGACCCAATTATATCAAATTAATTTGGGGACCGATGATTTTTCAAGGGGTTTTAACAGCAATTAAAGTTAACTACAGCTTGTTTGCCACCAATGGAAATCCTTTGCGCGCCAAGCTTGATTGTACTTTTACCAGCCACACTTCCTTGCTTCAACAAGCAGAAGAAGCCCAACAAAATTCGCCCGATTTAACACATTACAGAATTGTAGAAGCGGCCACTACCCTACCCTTAATGACCTACAAGATTTACAATTCTGCAGATTATTACCTCGAAATTGCCAAAAGCAACAAACTCAACAATTTTAGAAAACTCAAACAAGGTTCTCGGCTCAAATTTCCACCCATTAAAAAAACCAAATAATGCCAGTTGCTGTTGAAGGACTCTTTACCCATGCAGTGCTCGTTAATGGCGAGGAGCTTGATGCAACAAGTTTGTTGGAGATTCGGCTAAACCTTGAGGTAAACCGAATTCCACGTGCATTTGTGGCGCTGCTTGATGGCGATGGGGCAACACAAAATTTTGAACTCAGCAACCAAGACAAACTTATTCCTGGTGCTGAAATTACCATACAATTGGGCCGTGATAGCGATGTGGAAACCTTGTTTTCGGGTATTGTAATATCCCACACCATTAAAGTAGATGATCAGGGTTCAAGGCTCGAGATCGAATGCCGTGATAAAGCTGTAAAACTTACAGCAGGTCGCAAAAACAAAGTTTTTGAAGACACAACTGATGCCGATGCCATACAGGCTTTACTCACAGGAACGGATGTTACTGCTGAAATTACTGGTTTGGATTTCCAACACCGCGAATTGGTGCAATTTCATGCCACCAATTGGGATTTTATTGTTTCGCGTGCAGAAGCCAATGGTGCCCTAGTAATTGCAGAATCAGGTGCTCTAACTATAAAAGCCCCTGATTTCTCACAAACTGCTTTAGATACTTTTACTTTTGGTTCAAACATTTATGAATTTGAGGCCAAATTGGATGCGAGAAATCAATATCCAAAATATATAGCCCGAACATGGGATTATACCAATCAGGAATTGGCGGATACAGAAGGTGAAGAACCCACCATGCCTGAACAAGGAAATTTGAGCAGCGATGACATCTCCTCAGTCTTGGGTTGGGAGGATTATACTTCTATCCACACCGGAAAACGCGTTTCCGATGAAGCCACTTTATGGGCCAATGCCGCAATTATGCGTTCGCGATTGAATAGGATCACTGGTACCTGCAAAGTTTACGGCGATAACAGACTAAAACCAGGTCTCGTAGTTAATTTACAAGGTGTGGGTGACCGGTTTAATGGAGATTGCTACGTTAGTGGTGTTTTGCACAGCTATAACATGGAATTGGGCTGGTATACATTTTTACAACTTGGATACGACAAAAGCCAGTTATTGCAGCGTGTAGACGATGTATCCGAAATTCCTGCCGCAGCTTTGTTACCCGCCGTTAATGGATTGCAAATTGGATTAGTTACAGCCATTCATGATGATCCAGATGGAGAAAGCCGGGTAAAAGTAAAAATTCCAGTTATTGACAATGATGGTGAAGGCACTTGGGCACGCCTTTCTAGTATGGATGCTGGAAGCGCAAGAGGCTGGGTATGGTATCCTGAAATTGGAGATGAGGTTGTAGTGGGTTTTTTAAACGATGACCCGCGCGATGCCATCATTCTCTCAAGGGTGTATAGCTCTGCCAATGCGCCCCACATAACCCCTGATAGCGATAACAAACAAAAAGGATTGAAAACCAAATCAGAGTTGATTGTATTGTTTGATGATGACAAAAAAACAATTCAAATCACTACTCCAGCTGGCAACTCCATTAGTTTGGATGAAGACCAAGGTGGAATATATATTGAAGACCAAAATGGAAATAAAGTAGAAATGAGCAGTTCTGCAATCAATATAGAAAGCGCAGCAGATTTAACTATAAAAGCAACAGGCGATATCACGATAGAAGGCACCAATGTTACAATTACTGCAAATGCACAATTAAAAGCCAGCGGCAGTGGCGGTGCAGAGTTAAGTTCATCAGCATCAACTACTGTAAAAGGCAGTACCGTAATGATCAATTAATATGCCCGCAGCAGCAAGAATGTCAGATACTACAAACCACGGTGGAACCATTTTAGGACCAGGTGTAAGCACGGTTTTAATTGGAGGTTTACCAGCAGCGGTGCTGGGCGACAACCATGTATGCTCCTTACCGCCCAATTCGCACCAACCTACTTCCAGCCCATTTGTAATGGGCAGTGCAACCGTACTTATTGGAGGCAAACCCGCCTTGCGGACTGGCGACACATGTGTATGTGGGGCCTCTGCAGCCGCAGGATGTCCAACAGTTTTAATAGGATAATTTATGGCAGAAATAGAAAGTGATTTTTTAGGCAGAGGTTGGGCATTCCCACCAAAATTCATAAAGAGCACAGGCAGTGCTTCCTTTTCAGCCGAAATGGTTTCTGAAACCACTGATATTGACCAAAGTATTCAAATACTCTTAAGTACCATTATTGGAGAAAGAATAATGCTCCCTGAGTTTGGATGCAACCTCGATGATTTATTATTTGAACCTATAAATACTACACTTGTTACCAGCATGACCGATAGGGTCAAAAAAGCCCTTATGCGCTTTGAACCGCGTATTAAACTGGATAGCATGAATGTTTTTAAATCAGAAACTGAAGGGTTAATTTCAATAACATTAGAATACACGATAAGGGCAACAAATACACGCAATAATTTAGTGTTTCCATTTTATACGAATGAAGCAACCAATATTTAATTAAAATTAAGATGACTGATTCTTGCAATAAAAATAGTTTCCCAGCCGACGGCACCAGCAGAGACAACCGTCTCCCAGCAGGCTTAAAAACTAATTTTGTGCTTATTGATGAACGGTCTAAATCCGATATTTATGCATTTATAAATGCATTTGGTGAATATATTAATTACACCAGAATTGATGGTTCTAGCACTGAAACTTGGCTAAACGCCTTCGATGCTTCTTCCATTTCTGAGGATGGAAATACAGAGCCACATCTGGCACTGATGGATGCATTTTTGGATGTATTCAGCACTGCACAGGGCGATTTAAATGCATTTACATCCAAACATTTAGAATATTTTTATGAAACTGTTTTAGGCTTTACACCCAATGCTGCCGTACCCGACAAAGCAAACCTGTTAATTGAGTTGGCCAAACATGTAGATAAATATTCAATTAAAAAAGGCACCACTTTTAAGGCAGGTAAACAAGATAATAATGATGTTTTATTTCAGCTCACTGATGAATATTCTTTTTCTACTGCGGCAGTTTCTAACATTAAAAACATTTTTGTAAATAGTGATGATAGCACGCAAATTTTTGCTTCAGAAATTGCGAATTCAGGTGATGGAATCGGCGGGGATTTAACCAACAGCGACTTTAGTTGGGATCCATTTGGAAGTGCTTCCAGAACCGCATACAAGGCAGGCTTTGCCATGGCGTCCCCTATTTTGCAAATGGCCGAAGGAACCCGGACAATATCAGCTAAATTTACTTTTGAAACTGCATATACAGTTAATGATATCGAAACCAATATTCCAGTAAATAAATCAGACTTTAACATTCAAATCACAGCGGAAAAAGCATGGTTAAGTTTAATTGATTTTACAGTTACATCCGACAGTAGTAGTGTTTCATTTAGTATAACAATTGCTGAAACCGACCCGGCCATAGTTAGCTACGATGCAGCCTTACACAATGGAGTTGTTTTTAATATTTCAACTCCGATTCTAAAAATATTGGTTGCAGATGCTGCAAAAGATGCAGATGGTGAATACGATTTATACAAAGCATTGCGCAATGCCCAAATTACCACTTTGGGACTTACGGTTGATGTAAAAGGGGTTAAGAACTTGGTGGTGCAAAACCAATTGGGCAAACTGGATGTAACCAAGCCCATGGAGCTTTTTGGACCTTTACCCAAACACGGGGCTACCTTTTATATTGGCAGCAATGAGGTATTTAAAAATCAACTTACTTCATTAAAATTAAATTACAATTATGCCAATTTACCCGAAGGTACAATAGATACATATTACACCAACTACATTAATACCACCAACAAAACAACAGCATCTTTTAAAACCCATATTTCTCTGTTGAATAAGCGTGTGTGGTACACAGCTGACAGCGATGTTTCTTTGTTTGAAAATCATACTTCAGAATACGGTTTCACTTATGATTTACCCTTGCCATCAAGCTTTGGTTACAACTATGAAACCGATGCATCTGATCGATATTCAATTGACAGCAATCGGGGATATTTGAAATGTGTTTTCAGTAATGGAGATTTTGGTTTTGACGAGTTTTCCAGGGCCTATGCTGCTGGTGTTATCAAAGGAATCCATGAAACGGATGGAAGTCCAGCACCCGACACTTTCTTACCCAATCCCCCTTTTGCACCACAAATTCAGGACCTAAGTTTAGATTATTCGGCTTCTGTAATTTATGATTTTTCCACGGAAGCTGTTACAGGAACTACAACTACTTCTGGTGCTACAGAAACAGCACAAAAAAAGGCAAAAGATACAGGGGTTTGTTTCACCGAAGACACGTCCTCACCCGAGACATTATTTGCAATTGCTATGACCGAAGTAGCCATGTCTGCCGCGGTTTATTACCCACAGGATGCTACCAATGCTTTGCTATTTTCGTGCAATGAATCAGATACAACAGGTTTAAACAAATACCATCAATTTTTGCATACCGGGCCCTTTGGCACCGCGGGTAAAATTACCACCGCTTTTGAAGGTTCACCGTACATCATTCCTCCATTTGAAAATGAAGGGGAATTGTACATCGGCTTAGAAAAATTAACTACTCCACAAAACTTAAGTTTGCTTATACAGGTAAGCGAAGGCAGTGCCAATCCCAATTTAGAAAGTGCAATTGTTACTTGGAGTTATTTGGTCAATAATATTTGGGTTGCATTTGAAGAGAATGAGATATTGAGAGACAGAACCAACGGTTTATTAACCTCTGGCATAATTACCCTAGTGCTTCCAAAAGAAATGGGTTCAAGCAATACTTGGTTGCCTGCAGATTATGCTTGGATTATGGCATCTGTAAAAACCAATACTGCAGCCATTTCAGACATTATCGATATAAAAGCCCAAGCTGCTGAAGCTGAATTTTTAATATATTCAACTACCGATAAAAATGGCGAAGAGGTAAATATTCAGCCCACGGGCATAGCCCTAGCCGCTGGAACAATTTCAAAACTTGAAAAAGCGGATTCTTCGATAAAAAAAGCACAACAACCCTATGCCAGCTACGGGGCCATTCCAGAAGAAGAAGGCGAGGATTTTTACTTGCGAATTGCAGAAAGATTGCGCCATAAAAGTCGCAGTATTAGTGCATGGGATTATGAAAGAATGGTGCTGTCTAAATTCCCCTCAGTGTATAAGGCCAAGTGCATTCAGCACACACTTTACAACGGCACGGTAGCTGGCTATAAAAGCATTGCACCAGGCAACACCGCAGTAATTGTAGTGCCCGATGTTACCATTTCAAATGCAGCAGATCCTTTAAAACCCGGTGTTTCTAAAAATACCCTTTCTGAAATTCAATCATGGATTTCTAAATACAATTCACCACATGCTAAATTATCCGTTCAAAACCCGATTTACGAAGAAATTGAAATGGAATTCCATGTAAAACTGAATTCTGGTTTTGATGCGGGTATTTATTTAGAAAAATTGCAAGATGATGTTAAAAGTTTTTTTGCACCATGGGCATACACAGAAAGCACTGAAATACAATTTGGAGGCAGAATTGAGAAATCGGTAGTTATTTATAAACTCGAAAATTTAGATTATGTAGATTATGTTACCTGTGTAAAAATGCGGGTACATCGCCCAGATGGACTAGAATCCATTTCAACTGATGATTTGGAATATGCAGAAGCTGCCACTGCAGCTAGTATTTTCACATCTTATTCCTCACATAAAGTAGAAAATATAGACGACATTCTAAAGGCCACACATACCGAAGAATGTGCTTGTACGGATTGTAGTGACAATATTATCAAGGACAATAATGTATTAACCAATAGCGACTGCGGCTGCAGCTAAATATGACCCAAACCGTAGAAACCATATCAAAAAACACACCACTGCAGAATAGTTTGCAGTATGCCGCCCTGCGCCAATTGGCTTTGGAAAGAATACAAAAATTGGCCGGCAATATTTGGACGGATTATAACTACCACGATCCTGGTGTTACTTTTATGGAATTGATGTGCTTTGTCACAACAGATTTAGGATACAGGCTCACTTTCGATATTCAAGACCTACTTGCAAAAGCTCCCGGTGACGACACTGATTACAAAAACTTTTATACAGCACGTCAAATACTGCACAATGCACCTATAAATTTTAGGGATTTTCGCAAATTATTGATGGATGTTTCAGTAACTGTAAATGGCCCTGAATTTGAAGAAGAATTGGGAATAAAAAATGCATGGCCCATGGTATCTGAAACAGCTGAAGTACAGCTATTTACGGATACAGTCAACAAAAAACTCAGTTACGATAAAACCGATATAAATGACCCAGGATTTTATGTAAAAGGCTTATACAATATTCTGCTTGAATTTGATAATTCTACCCAATTCGGAGATTTAAATTCCGAAGAAATGAAAGGTACATTCCTACTTTCCGGACTCGCTGATCATGAATTAAACGGAGTAGAAGTTCACATTTCCATTAATTTCCCAGGTTGGGATGTAGCTGATGTAGACTGGGAAAACAAAACAGATATTCTCTCAAAAGTGAGTGAATTAAGTATCACTTTTGATGAGGTACCAGAAGGCTATGAATTAGAAGAAACCAATCCCGACGATACCATTGTAGAAATTAAAGGCACCAAAATGGTTAGCAGCAATCCAGTGGTACTCCCCGATCTGGCAGCAATTACCACCCAGATTAATGGATTTATTGCTGATAATTCAGACAGCCTTTTAAGTCAAT
>JADYZD010000327.1 GCA_020853295.1 Bacteroidia bacterium
ATTGGCTAGATTAACGGTCTGAATAATTTCGTCCCTATCCCAAGGTTTTAACATGTATTTAAAAATACGTCCGCTATTCAGGGCTTCACGTGCTACTTGAAAATCTTGGTATGCAGTTAAAATTACCTTTAACGATTTTGGGTATTTGGCACTTATGGCGAGCAAAAACTCGGTGCCCGCTACACCTGGCATTTTCTGATCTGAAATTATTATTTGATACTCTTTCTTACTCAATGCATCCAATGCAAAAGGTAGGCTGGTAGTTGCCGTAATATCAAATTCCCTTCGAAAACTGGCTTCAAATGCCTTTACATTCGCTTCTTCATCATCTATAAACAGTACTGATGGTTTTTCCATTCTTTGGTGTCGTTTTGTTAAGATATAATATTCTGCCTTGCTAAAAATTCAAGTTGTTCGTTCAAAACCCGCAATTCCTCTAAATCTTTTTTCTTAGTTATCTGAGCATTGTACTCTTCATAAGCTTTATCAATAATTTCCTTTAGGTTCTGATTGTCCCAAGGCTTCTGAATATACTGATAAATTTTGCCCTTATTTACAGCATCTACCACAATCCCAATATCGGCGTAACCGGTAATGAGTATTCGGATACTATCAGGGTACAATTCTAAAATTTGTTCAAAAAATTCCACTCCAGTTGTATTGGGCATCCGCTGGTCGCTAAGGATTACATGCATTTCCGTGCTTTCTAGCAGTTGCATTGCCTCTGCAACACTTAAGCAAATATGCACCTCATAATCCCTCCTGAAGGCTGCTTTGAAAGCCTCCAGATTATGAAGTTCATCATCTACAAACAATACCCTAATTTTACCTTGGTCTTCCATTTAAAGGATAGAGACTACCTTTGTATCGCAAAATAATGCAAAATTCCGCAAATACCGAAACACTTGGCTATAAACCTTTAATATTCCGTTGCCAATCAACCGAAGATATGGTGCGCTATCAAGCACTTTTGGAACTCCAAAATCCTACTGTAATCAACCAAATCTCTAATCAACTTGAAGATTTAGCGGGCTGCCTTTTCCCTGCAGAAAAACTCAAGGGCACCAATCCGTCAGCGCTGGTTGCCAAAGTTCTTGAACTCCATACCTTAGAAGAAATCACCAATTGGGTATATTTTCCATGGAAGAATACAGCAGCATTGGTTCTTAGTGAAAAGTATTTTATCCTTTGCCGAACCAACCGAAATAAGCTTAAAATAAAGGACCCCGAGCAAGAGTTGCTCCAATCCAAATCCATACTTTTTATTGGCCTATCCGTAGGTCAAAGTGCTGCGATTACTTTTGCCATGCAACGCATTGGTGGCACATTGCACCTCGCCGATTTCGACTCTTTATCGCTAAGCAACATGAACCGATTGCGGGCCAGCATTCTGGATATAGGAGAACTTAAATGCACCATAGCGGCCAGACAGATTGCGGAGCAAGACCCTTACCTAAAAGTGGTTTGCCATGAAAAAGGGATTAACCATGAGAATATCGATGAGTTACTCACCTGCAATAACACTGCAAACGTGGATTTAATAGTGGAAGAATGCGACAACCTTGAAATGAAAGTACTGATTCGTGAACATGCCCGAAAGCGCGGAATACCAGTGATTATGGAAACCAGCGATAAAGGAATCGTAGATATCGAAAGGTTTGATTTGGAACCCAACTACCCAATATTCCATGGACTTATTGGCGATACAAAGGCTTCCGATATTCCAAACTTTAACAAAGAACAACACTTTGGCCTCTTGGCCGCCTTGTTAAACTATGAAAAAATAAGCACCGAACTAAAGGAAAGTTATGCTGCTTTGGGGCGTGAAGTAGTAACTTGGCCACAATTGGCATATGAAGTTACACTCGGCGGAGCCACATTGGCTTATGCTGCAACAAAAATAATGTTGGGTAAAAATATGAATTCAGGTAGGATTTATGTTGATTTGGACTCTGTTTTTGATAACAACCGGTGACACTTGAACTAAATATACGTGCTTTTCGAAGTGTAGACGACCCAGCACAAAGGGACGCTTATCACTACGGGCTAGAACAAGTACTGTTATATTACGGTGTTACTAGAGTTACCAGCCAAAGCCGTGAATGGTTCGACGACCCAGAGACTTGGCTGGTTGTTGTTGAGTCTAGAGAAGATGGTACTATCCTAGGTGGTGCTCGCATGCAAAGGGCCTCTACCACCCTTCCACTTCCTATGGAAAAAGCCATCGGTTTCAAAGATCCCAGAATTTACCAAATTGTTGCCGATTACACGCAAAGTGGCGTTGGCGAGTTTTGTGGTTTGTGGAATTCTAGAAAAGTGGCAGGCATGGGACTCGGGAGCATGTACTTGGGTCGTGCTTGTATCGCTATTGCCCCCAAAATAGGACTTAAAACTGTTATGGGACTTTGTGCTCCTTCTACCAAAACAAATAGTTTCAAAATTGGATTCCAAATTGATAAAAGACTGGGAACCGTTGGTGAGTTTAATTACCCAAAAGAAAATTTGGTAGCCACCTCTCTGGTTATAGATGATCCTGTAAACCTACCTTTTGCAAGTGAAATTGACAGGTCCAAAATTTTTGAACTCCGAGAAAATCCGAATTTAATTACTTTAGAACAAACACCCCGTGGTGATATTAAACTATTCAACTCATTATGAAATTGGCACTGCTTAAATATATTTCATTCATTTGCTTGCTGGGTTCATTTCAAATTCATGCCCAAATTATTGACCTCTCAGCAATCAAATCTGAAGAATCTATTGGGCCGAAAGAAGCATTGTATTTTTTAGATACAACAGATAAAGTTCCAGCCCAATTGCAAGAATCAAAATTTTCAAAAATTCAATTGCCTTTTATTCCCACTAAAAATGGAACACATGTTTTGCTTTTCAATTGCTATTTTTCCCAAAGCAAAACCCCCGTTTGGGTAAAATTGCCCAACCTCAATTGTGAAGCCATCCAAGTAGATATTTACAATTCAGAAGGCATCCATTTAACTGAGTTAAAATTCAAAAAGAATTCTAGTAATTTTATTCTGGATATTCAAAATTTACCTACCGATACTTTCAAATTGGTACTGCGTATTAGAAGTTTTTTCTCCTTATTTATTCCAGTTAAATTCATGAATAGCAACAAATTAGAATTAACTGAAAAAAGAGATGACCTTATTTATTCCCTGTATTTTGGAATTATTATTGTCATGAGTTTATACAATCTTTTCGTATTCTTTTCTACACGTTCTATTTCATATTTGTATTACGTAATTTATACCATTACTTTCGGAGTAGCCCAGTTTGCCCTATTAGGGTATATGCATACCATTTACAAAAGTTCCGGTTTTATTTTTACCAAACAATTCTCTATTGTCTTTTCAGGAATATCAGGGATTTTTGGGGTGCTCTTTTTCAGCTCTTTTTTAGAGGCCAAAAAACACTTGAAGCTGATATACAAGGTCCTAATACTCTTTGCGCTTGCCTACGTGTTGGTCATATTTGCAGGTTTGTTTAAGTGGTTTGGAACTGCATTTAATTTGTTAAACCTAAATGCCATTTCCGTAGGTATTTGTGGAATTATTGGCTCCGGTTATTTGGCATACCAAGGCAACCGTCCTGCGCGCTTCTTCTTTGTTGCATGGATTGCATTTATGATAGCCCTGGTAGTTTTTGTACTTACCAATTTGGGGTTTGCACCGTATAACAATTTCACCAAATTCGTATTGCCCATGGGTTCCGCACTCGAAGTGGCTTTGCTTTCTTTTGCTTTGGCCGATAAAATCAATATCCTGTCTCAGGAAAATGAAACGCTGATTCGGGAGCAGAATATTATTCTTGAAAAACAAGTAGCTGAAAGAACCGCAGAATTGGGGAGTGCACTAGAAGATTTGCAACAGGCTCAAATGCAGCTCGTAAATTCAGAAAAAATGGCCAGCTTGGGTCACCTAACAGCAGGCATTGCGCATGAAATCAACAACCCCATTAATTTCATTTCTGCAAACGTTTCTCCGTTAAGAAGGGATATTGAAGATTATGAAACTTTAATGGAAATGTATGCCCAATTGAATGCCGATAATTTTAATGAAAAAATAGAGAACATTCATTCTAAAGCCAAAGAGGTGGATTTGGAATATTTGAAAAAAGAAATTCAAACTCTGCTCAGTGGAATTGATGAAGGAGCCCGTCGCACTGCCGAAATTGTTAAAAACCTCAAAATATTTTCCCATATTGACAAAGCAGAACATTCCTTCTATGCCATTAATGAAGGGGTGAAGAGTACTTTACAATTACTGGCACACAAACTTAGTGGAATTTATATACGGGAAGATTTTGGAGATTTACCGCCCCTACTCTGCTACCCAGGCAAGCTAAATCAGGTTTTTATGAATATTTTAAGCAATGCTATTGATGCATTGGCCGCAGCAAAAAATCCTGAAATCAGTGTCCACACCTACCTAAAAGACAAAGTAATTTTTGTAGAAATTGGGGATAACGGCATGGGGATTCCCGAAAAAATACTCAATGATATTTTCAACCCCTTCTTCACTACCAAAGATGTTGGAAGCGGCACAGGACTTGGCTTATCCATCACAATATCCATTGTTCAGGAACATGGTGGAGATATTAAAGTAAAAAGCGAACAAGGTAAAGGCACAACCTTTATTATTTCACTCCCATTGATCGACGAATCCAAAGGATAGATTTCTGTCAAATTTTCTATTTCGGATATTTTTGTCTTTTATTTTTAAAATTAAATTATTTCATTTGTATTTCATGTTCTCCAAAACAAGTGAATACGGCATGCGTGCAATGATTTTTATTGCCAAATGCAGCAATTCGGGCCTACGCGCCAGTGTTGACGATATTGTTGATGAAACCAACACCCCAAAACCTTTTATATCAAAAATTTTACAAGTGTTGGTAAAAGAGGGCTTATTGGAATCTACAAAAGGCCCAAACGGAGGTTTTGTAATCAAAAAGAAAAAAACCACCCTTGCACAAATCATTCAAGCGCTTGAAGGCAGGGAATTCTTTACCGGCTGTGCATTGGGTTTGTCGCGTTGTTCCTCTAAAAACCCATGTCCAGTGCACGATCAATTTATGCATATTCGGGATTTATTAACCAAAACACTCATTGAATCTTCACTTTCTGGTATTGTAGAAAAACTGGAAAATGGCAAATACAAAATAAAATAATTCATGACTATACAAAGTGAACTCGAAGCCCAATTCTCCGCCCAAGGGCTTAACCCTCAAATGGCCATGGAAGGCCTAAAACATTTAAAACCCATTAATTATTGGGAATACACAGCTGTTGATTCTTTGCTCACTTTGCAAAAACCCAGAACCCATTTCCCCGATGAATATATTTTTATTGTTTACCACCAAATCACAGAGTTGGTGTTTAATTTAATGCTGCATGAATTGAAACAATTGTGTGCTGAAACCACACCTCCTGTGGAAGCCTTTAAAGAAAAAATTCCCCGTTTAAGCAATTATACCCGCATGCTGAGCAACTCATTCAATGTAATGACCAAAGGCATGAATTACGACCAGTACAACACATTCAGACACAGCCTTTCCCCTGCAAGTGGTTTTCAAAGTGCACAGTACAGGCTTATTGAAATCTATTGCACCCAACTGCAAAATTTGGCCCGCACAGCACCTGCAGAAAGTTCTGTTGCAGAAAAATTTGGCCATATATATTGGCAACATGCCGGTTTAGACCGCACAACGGGTAAAAAAACATTTACACTGCGGCAATTTGAAGAAAAATACCTCAACAAATTTATTGAAACGGCATCAGCTATTGAGTTAAATACTTTGGAAGATAAAATCAACCAACTTATTGCCAACGGACAAATGGACGATGAGACTAAGGCCGCTGCCCGTGAATTCGACCATTTATACAATGTTTCTTGGCCACTGGTACATCTAGAAACAGCGCAGCACTACCTCAATGCCAAAGGGGAAAACAAAGCTGCTACCGGTGGAAGTGAATGGCAGAAATACTTGCACCCAAGATACCAAAAACGCATTTTTTTCCCAGCACTTTGGACAGAGGAAGAAAAAAACAATTGGGGTGATTTTTAACTATTACCAACCCTTTTTGTGTGGATTTGTTGCTCTCACCAAAATTCAAAATGGATTTTCAGATGAATTTCATTCAACACCAATAGAGTATAGCATGGTTTTTGTAGTTTGTATTTTAGTTCTTTAAATCATTGGGGCTGACCGGATTTGACGGGTTGACTGGTTCCGGTGTAAGCATGTAGAGCTTTGGATATTGGCTCTTGAATCTCAATGTTCAGAATTTTAAGAGGCGAAAACAACTACGCCCTTGCTGCTTAATTCGAGTAATTAGCATTGCAAGTTGTTCCCATCTGGTTTGTCTGTGCTACAGGTGATTCGGAACAATCGACAAGTACGGATATGACCACTCACACCAGCCAAGTGCGTCATTAACATGCTGGTTAAGGTTGAGGTAAGGTTAGTTCTGTACCTTCCGCAACCCGACAACAAACAGGAATAAACATGTAGAAAGCGCCAGGTATCACTTCTCCGGACGAGGGTTCGATTCCCTCCAGCTCCACCAGTGACTCTCAAAAAAGCCCAACCTGGATTCAGGTTGGGCTTTTTTGCTAGAGTCACGGGGCCCTCGATAAGCAGCTTCAATTTACTTGAAGTGCCCGCTTCATCGGGGCTCCAGTGTTCCTATAATTCCGCTTCTTCATTCAACTATTTGTTAAAGGTGCCCCGATAAGCTGCTTCATCGAGCCAATAATGATTTGTTATAACCCGTTTAGTGAAGCACCAATCATGCTTTATTCCACAATAAGCCGCCGCAACTTTGTTGCGGCGCTTATTTTTTGTGGGCACATATACTAACCTAATAAATGTGAATATTTTATGGCCAAAAATGCATTACAACCACTTCTCTTTATTTGCCAAGCTGATGATTTGGGCTTTGCTGTTTACATGCAACTTTTTATACACGTTGGCTATGTGTTTTCTTACAGTTAATGTATTCGAATCAATAGCCTCAGCAATTCTTTTGGCATCAAGCCCTTTTACCAACAGTTCCAATATTTGCTTCTCCTTTGGCGTTAGTGTTCTTTCAATAAGTGAATCAGAAACCTCCTCTTTATCGGATTTAATAAGCATTTCCAGTGCTTTTCTGGCGATAGATGGACTGATGCCACTGCCCCCATTCTCCATCGTTTCTATTAAGCAATCATAAATTTTCTGCCCGCTTTCGTGTTTCAACAAATACCCCACGGCACCGGCTTTTATGGCATCAAAAATATGGGCATCATCATCAAAAACAGTGTAGGCAATAAATTGCATTTTATTTTGATGGGTTTTGGCAATGCGTATGGTTTCCGGACCACTTAACACATCCATTTTTAGGTCCATAAATACCACATCGGGCAATTTTTCTATGGGCAGGCCGCGGGTTTTTTCTATAAACTCTTCCCCGTTATTGCATACCCAAGTGATACCCACATTTGAAAATACCGCCATTTTCTCTTCAAAATCTTTGCGATTTACGGCATTGTCTTCAACCAGCGCTATGCGGTACTTGGGCTCCACTTGTTTATTCAAAATTAAGGGAATAAACAGTTAAGGCAAGTACTTAATTTGGAGTATAGTGATACTGATTGCTCAATGTAACTTGCCCCAAATTCTCTTCCTGATTTGGCATACAAGAGTACACTTCAAATAGTCCAATTCAATATTTCTCTAGAGTAAATCACCTTAATGTGAATGTCACAATATTTTAAATCTATAACAATTGCGGTTTTATGCTCACTTGTGAACTCGCATTTTTAGTGCCGCTGCCATTTCCTTTGGCTTTAGTTGCATATATAGACCAAACTGTCTTGTCTTTGCATACATTGTATGCAGCAATTTCTGCGTAATGAAATGTATAAGAACATTTATTTAAAATACTCAAATTTACTCCTCCTGAATAGAAGCCAGTGCTGCTATTGTATTTTAAAGTAATGCTAACATATTGAGAATTTCCACTGCAATCTTTGATCTCAACAACCATGGCAATTGCATTGGGCACGTCGCTGTTTTTTTCAAATTGAAAACTGAGTTGCAGAGAATAAATACC
>JADYZD010000328.1 GCA_020853295.1 Bacteroidia bacterium
ATCAACACGGGTAAACTGTTTGTAAATGGTTACGGATTGTTTAAAGTGGGATTTGTTTTGGGTGGCTATCCATTAACCGACCAAATGATCACCAAAGCCTGCACTTATGCTGTAAACCCTGCCGCCTCATGTTGGTTGCAGGCAAATAAAACCAATTTCAAAGGATTCTGGTTCTGCGGAAACAACCAAATTGTAAATGAGCATTATGATTTTGATGCCATTATTGCCAAAGCATACTTGCATGCAGACGCAGTGGTAGAAGCCAGTTTGGGTGTGAATTTTGGAGGTGCCAAAAGTTTTGAAATGAACATAGGTGCATTTGGTACTGTAGATGCAGGTATGAGTGCCATAACAGGTACATACATTGAAGGACATTTGGGTGCCAATGCGATGGCAAAAATTGCCTACAAAAATGGCCTTACTTTCGATGCCAAAGGCGACTTCTCTTGCGAGTATAAAATCTGCCAGACTTTGCCCTTTGTAGATGATGTTTGCTATGAAGATAAAAAAGGTTGCTCTATTAATTTTGGATATGATAGCAGTACCTATTTTAGCTTTAGTTTGGAAGGTCCGGGCACATTCCAAGGTTGCCCTACTAAATAATAATTTGTGTTAATAAAGAATAAAAAAAGGATGCGAAAAATAATATTCTTGGGATTGCTTTTTATAGCCAATAGCGCCATTTCCCAATCTGTGTATACCCGCTTGCATGCAGGTCCAAAAGGAGTTTGGGTAATGTTGGGCAAACAAATACCCAAAGATTTTCACTATGATATTGAACGCAAAAACTCAGGCGATTGGGAACAAATTCGTTCTGTATATGCACCCACTTCAAGAGATGAAATTCAAGCGAGGGTTTTTGATATTGTGCGCATGGATATGGGTTATGAAACCGCATTGACGGATGATGAGCTGGATTTTTTATGGAAAGAATGTAAAGCAGGTAGGTCCGATTCTTTGTTTGGATATTTTAGCCATTATCCAGTGCTTTATGCCTTGGGATTGGCTTATTACGACGGTGAAGTGGGCCGTTCAACTTCTTGTTCTTACCGCATCAAAACTGCCGGAAAACGGGATGAAAATCCTCCAGCAACCACCTTGGGTCCGGTAACGGTTCCTGGGCAAAAAATGCCAGCCACATTTAAAGTGGAAGGCGCAAAAGCAACTGGTGATGGAATTAGTATTGAGTATGTAATTACGAATAAAAAAGACCTGCACCATGTGTTGGTTTACCGCAGCTATTATTTGCGCAGCGGGTATGAAATCATCCATCCAAAAGTGATTTTTTACAAAGACAAAGAATTGTATTTTTTAAATGTACTCGACCAAACTGCAGCGGAAAATGTGCCTTATGCTTATGTGGTGGTGCCTGCCGATGCAGCAGGGAATTTGGGAGATTCTACTGCGCCTTTTGCCATGTACAATGTGCCCGAAAATTCACTGCCACCATCAGTAGAAAGAATAAAAACCACCAGCATTGAAAAAGAAAAAGCCATTAGGGTTTCATGGGTATTAAAAAATACCAAAAATATTGTGTCTATCGACATATTTAAAAGTTTGATGCACGATGGTAGGTTCTTTAAAATTGCCAGCGCAGCGCCAAATGATACCGCTTATATGGATTATGAAGTGGAACCCATTAAAACCTATTTCTATACCATAGTGTTGAATGGTGCTTTCGAATCTTCTTCCAATTCGCCCCGAATTTCGGGCATGCTAAAGGCCAGCAATGACAATCTTTTGCCCATTAATAACCTCGATATTACCCAAGAAGGCGATGTGGTAAAATTGACATGGAACCGGGCTGAAAGAGATACCCGTGCATACCAGATTTATAGGGCAAACGGAGTGGATGGTGAATTGCTGATGCGCAATAAAGAAATTGAATCCGATTCCAATTTTATTTGGGCTTATGATACCTTGCCCCAAACCGAAGAAGATGCTGTATATGCTTACAGTGTGCGAGATATGAATACTTCTTATGTGATTGGGCCTTATTCTAAAAGGGTTTTGGCATATGGCATCGGTACCCAAAGCCTACCAATTCCCACCAATGTTAGCGTTCAAAAAAGGGGTGAAAATGGCGCCTGGATTGTATGGAAACAAATGGAGGCACAGGAAAACAGTGTATTGGGTTATGAATTGGTGCGCAGGGAAATAAACATAGAAAGTGGCGCTGAAACTTCAGAAAAATGGGTTCGGAATTTGTCCATAGACTTTAACCAATTTTATGATTCTACCTTGCGCAGCGGATACAGTTATTTTTATTCCGTAAAAAGTACAGGCCCCAATAATAAAATGAGCAGTCCTTCTTTGGAACAGGGTATTACTATTTACAGGGACAGGGTGTTGCCTGTAAGCAGTATTCAAATATCCACTGCTGATGGAAAAGTAGAACTCAATTGGTCAAATCCAAATGGCATAGAAATTAAAAATATTCGCATAGAACGCAGCACAATTGGCACCGATCAGTATGAAGTTGTGGAAACGGTTCAACCCTCAAATACAAACCTCACAGATTCCAAAGTAACCAAAGGGAAAGAATATTTTTACAGACTTGTTTTGGTAGATGCCAATGGGAATGAAAGTGAGCCACAAGGTCCTTATGGTATTCGTGTAAGGTAAGAAATGGGTGGCCTTTTTTATATTAGTGTTTTGAAAAGGCTACCCCATTTTTAATGAATTTTAAAGTGTACCATCCTATTGGAGTATTTGCAATTGCGCTGTTGTTGGGATGCAATCCATCTGCATCAGTGGGCTCAAAATCAAGGGATACTTTGCCTGTTTTTCTTCTACAAATTGTTGGAATGGATATCCTATGCATAAAGTAAATAAGTTAGATGTAAACATATGTGAAAAAGCAAAGGCAAAAACCGTACTTTTGAATTCTATAGCCTTGCTAGATAATGGAATGGGTGGTAAACCTTTTTTGATAAATAGTAGGCAAAATATTACCTAAAAAATAAATATGCGGTTTCGAAATTATTGGCTGTTGATTTGTATTGCAATAATTGGCAATGGGGCTCAAGCTCAAATTGGCCATCTGTACTTTCATTTAAACGAATCGGCAATTAAATCCAATGCTTTTCAGAATTTTTCTGAATCGTACAACAATTATTATTCCAGCACCATTTCAAAGAAAATAGATCCAATTAGGCCAGGTATGGGCTTTGGATTTGGGTGGATGTACACCTCAGAACAAGGATTAAAAATAGGCTTGGAGTACAACACTACACGGTCAAAGACTAACGTTACTTTTAACGATGGGGCAAAAAGGGAATTTAAACTTAGTGACGGAGGAGTAAGCCTATGCTTTGGTTATGGATATATGCCTTATGTGCAGAAATTTTATCTGTATCCGGTAGTGGGGTTAACGATAGGGCAAAGCAAGTTTTACACTTCCTATACCCCGGGAGATAACAATTTAAGCGGTGCTGCTCTCGATGGAAAGTACAAAGCACTTGCGCTAAAATCGTATTTGGGTATCAATACTGCTTATGGTTCAGATGGTGCCAAATTGTTTGTAAAAATACACTATGTATTCGGTGCCTTGCATGAAGACCTGGTAGACCAAGACAAATATTTAAATGTAATTCAGAATGGCACTGTGGCAGAGGATTATGGGAAATTTGCGAATGACCCTTATACATACAGTGGCCGAGTTTTAAGAAATGATTTCCATGGATTTCGTTTTTCTTTGGGTGTGGTATTTGATATTGAAAAATAATTTCAGGGCATTTCCCTATTTATTGGTGATACCTTAATTCCATTTTAAAATACCCCTTTGGGGGTATAGAAAAGGCTGTGTTGTCATTCAATTTTGTGACCCAATTAATCGCAAAATTGTAATGAGAATTTTTACAAAATTAATCATCAGCACACTGTCCATTTTGTCCACCCAGTGTGCTTTAAATGCCCAAAATACCAAGGTGAAACCCAAATTTAAA
>JADYZD010000329.1 GCA_020853295.1 Bacteroidia bacterium
ACAATGCTTTGTTTATTCAGCGTTCATTGCAGCCTGCGGCAATTACCCGCATGGAATTGGATGACGTAACCAAAAAAGCAGACGTATTTTTGGAAAACGATCAGGTTTCATTGGCCATTGGTAAAGGCGGATTTAATATTCGTTTGGCCAGCAAATTATCAGGTTATCAAATTGAAGTATACCGTGTAACCCATGGTCAAGCTGAGGAGGATGATGTTGAACTTACTGAATTCTTGGATGAGATTGACAACTGGATTATTGATGAATTCAAGCGCGTTGGTTTGGATACTGCTAGGTCTGTACTCAGAACCTCAACAGAAGACCTTATGCGTAGAACGGAATTAGAAGAAGAAACCATTGCTGAGGTGAAAAAAATACTTCAGTCTGAGTTTGAAGAAGAATAAAGTCGTTATGCTTTTTATCGCATGAAAAAAGCTGCTGGCAATTGGGGTAAATACAACTGCAATACTGTATTTACCCACATTACGGCATTAGAGTAATCTGCAAGAAATAGGGAGTTCACTTTGTAAATCCCCGTTTTCTTGCAGAAAACGGGGATTTGTACTTTTTGTATTGCAAAGGATTAGAACTAATTTTGAACGCAGAAAAATGCCAGAGTATCGTTTAGCAAAAGTCGCCAGCGAATTAAACCGAAGTGCCAAAGATTTGGCTGAATTCCTCAATACCAAAGGTTTTGATGTTGATGGAAAACCTACAGCCAAAATTTCGGAAGAAATGCACAACCTTCTTTTGGAAGTGTTTAGTGCTGACAAGGCTGCTAAAGAAGAGGCAAACCAGCTAAAAAGCTTACGGGAACAAAAAACCCCACCTCCGCCGGTTGCACAAGTTAAAACTCCGGCAACACCTCCTGCAAAAGAAGTAGTTACCCCAGTAGTTGAAAAACCGGCCCCTACTCCTCCACCTGCCGTGGTTGAACCACCCAAAGAGGAAGTAGTTCCTGAAGAAAAAACAACTGAAAAAATAGAAATCCCTACCCGGGTTGATGGGCCTAAGGTTATCGGCAAAATTGATCTTGCCGAGAAAAAACCCTCAAAGGACAAAAAATCGGCGAAACCAGAACCCAAGGAAACTCCTAAAGTGGAAACTCCGGCGCCACCGAAAGTTGAAAAACCAGTAGAAAAAACCAAAAGTCCGGAACCTCCTGTAGTTGAAGAAGTGCTCTCAGTGCAAGCACCAGAATTGCCCAAAATCGCAGAACCTACAATAGACGTAGTTGAAGAGGAAGACGATGATGTTGCAAAACATGAAACCCAATTCGAAAAACTCAGCGGTCCTAAAGTTCTAGGAAAAATAGAATTGCCAAAAGATTCACCAAAGGGTTTAAAATCTTTGGCAAATGAAGCCCGCGAAGATTTGCGTGAAAAGAGAAAACGCAAACGCAAAAATGTAGCTGCAGAAAAAGTTACCATTCAGGAAAAGGTTAAAGAAGACGAAAAACAAAACCGGGATCAAAAACCGGTAACCACTGCCAATAAACCCGAAATATCCCAAAAAAGGGTGCAAGAAAAAGTTAAAAGCACCATGGGTAGAATAGGCGGAAGCGGGCAAAATCGGGGCAATAAGCAGAAATTAAAAACCCAAAAACGCGAGAAATATGAGAAAGAAGAAGCCCGCGAGAAAAAACGCAAAGAAATTGAAAGCCGAATAATTAAAGTAAGTGAATTCCTTACTGCAAATGAACTTGCAGTTCTGATGAACATTCCGGTTACTCAAGTAATCAGTGCGTGTTTTAAATTGGGAATTATGGTGGCCATCAACCAAAGGTTGGATGCACAAACCATTGAGATTGTGGCAGATGACAATGGCTTTCAAGTTGAATTTGTGGATGCTGAAGCACAACTGGAAGTTGCAGATGACGAAATTGACAACCCCAAAGATTTGAAACCAAGGCCTCCAATTGTTACCGTAATGGGACACGTAGACCATGGTAAAACATCTTTGCTAGACTATATACGCAAAGAAAATGTAATTGCAGGTGAAGCAGGCGGAATTACACAGCATATTGCTGCATACGAGGTTACACTTATTGATGGAAGAAAAATTACATTTTTAGATACACCCGGTCACGAAGCCTTTACAGCAATGCGTGCTAGGGGTGCAAAGGTTACCGACTTGGCAATTATTGTAATTGCTGCAGATGATAGCGTGATGCCTCAAACCCGCGAAGCCATTGCCCATGCTCAGGCAGCAGGGGTTCCTATGGTTTTTGCGATTAATAAAATTGATAAAGACGGTGCAAATCCCGATAAAATTCGCGAAGAATTATCGGGTATGAATATTCTAGTAGAAGACTGGGGTGGTAAATTCCAATGCCAGGAAATTTCAGCCAAAAAAGGCCTGAATATTGACAAATTGCTCGAAAAAGTACTTTTGGAGGCTGAAATGATGGAAATCCTTTCCAACCCAACCAGAAGGGCAAAAGGCACTGTAATTGAAGCTACTCAAGAAAAAGGCCGTGGTATTGTGTGCAGCATGCTTGTAGAAAATGGCACCCTCCGAGTTGGAGACCACATGGTGGCAGGACCCTACTATGCAAAAGTGCGCGCATTAATGAATGAACGTGACCAAAGGGTAGAAATGGCCCCTCCAGGAACACCCGTGAAAATGTTGGGCTTCTCTGAAACTCCTGCAGCTGGCGATGGTTTTGTTGTAATGGAGGAGGAAAGCAGTGCCAAAGAACTGGCCAACAAACGCATGCAATTGGTGCGTGAACAAGGTATTCGCACCAAACGACACATAACCCTAGATGAAATTGGACGTCGATTGGCAGTGGGCAACTTTAAAGAACTTAAACTTATTGTAAAAGGTGACGTAGATGGATCTGTAGAGGCCCTCAGCGATTCCTTGCTCAAACTTTCTACCGAAGAAATTGCAGTAAGTGTTATTCACAGTGGTGTAGGACAAATTACTGAAAGTGATGTATTGCTCGCAAGCGCATCCGATGCCATTATCTTGGGATTCCAAGTTCGTCCTTCTGCAAAAGCCAGACAATTGGCCGAAGCTGAAGACATTGATATCAGAAGCTATTCCATTATTTATAAAGCCATCGAAGAAATAAAAATGGCAATGGAAGGCATGCTTAGCCCTGAGGTGATTGAGAAAATAACCGGAAACGTTGAGGTTCGTGAAGTGTTTAGAATCTCCAAAATCGGCACCATTGCCGGTGCATATGTAACCGATGGTGTGGTTGAACGCAAAAGCAAAATACGCGTGATTCGTGATGGTGTGGTTTTACATACTGGTACCCTTAGCTCACTCAAACGCTTTAAAGATGACGTAAAAGAGGTGACCAAAAGCTATGAATGCGGTTTGCAAATCCATGGCTTTAATGATATAGAAGTAGGCGATTATCTTGAAGTGTATAAAGAGGAAGAAGTAAAAAGAAAATTATAACCAAAGGTTTACTTGGTCATGTCACCAAGCTTTCTGCGTTGGTTTTCCTCTTTCAACAATTTCATTTGGTCTTGGGCCTTTAGCAACTCCTCAATAAGGCGTTCCCTTTCATTCCTTAATGTATAAAGCTCATTGGCTAGATTAACGGTCTGAATAATTTCGTCCCTATCCCAAGGTTTTAACATGTATTTAAAAATACGTCCGCTATTCAGGGCTTCACGTGCTACTTGAAAATCTTGATATGCCGTTAATATTACTTTTAGGGATTTGGGGTATTTAGCACTAATAGCGAGCAAAAATTCAGTGCCTGCAACACCTGGCATTTTCTGATCTGAAATAATTACCTGGTATTCCTTCTTACTCAATGCATCCAATGCAAATGGTAGGCTGGTGGTTGCAGTAATATCAAATTCCCTTCGAAAACTAGCCTCAAATGCCTTTACATTCGCTTCTTCATCATCTATAAACAGTACTGATGGTTTTTCCATTCTTTGGTGTTGTTGTATTAAGATATAATGTTTTGTCTGGCTAAAAATTCAAGTTGCTCATTCAACACCCTCAATTCTTCCAAATCTTTTTTCTTGGTAATCTGTGCATTATACTCTTCATAAGCTTTATCAATAATTTCCTTTAAGTTCTGATTGTCCCAAGGCTTTTGTATATATTGATAAATTTTACCCTTA
>JADYZD010000330.1 GCA_020853295.1 Bacteroidia bacterium
GCACCTCCACCAAGTACCAAACTTTCCGCAGGGATATCGCCTTCAAGCACACCATTCATATAATAGCGCACATTGCCAGTATCTGTAACCATACCAATTTGGGCATAAGTGATTTCCCATTTTTTCAATACTTCTTCAACGGCAGCTTCCATTCCCTTCTTCACCACCACCAACATTCTTTCCTGGCTTTCGCTTAACAGCAATTCCCAGCTCTTCATATCATTTTGGCGCATGGGTACTTTATCCAACCATACATCCATTCCCACGCCAGTTTTGGCACTCATTTCACTGGTACTGCACGTAATTCCTGCGGCACCCATATCCTGCATACCTACAATGGCGCCTGTTTCCATAAGCTCCATGCTTGCTTCCAATATCAATTTCTCCCAGAAAGGATCACCCACCTGTACACTTGGCAAATCGCTAATACTGTCTTCACTCATATCCTTGCTGGCAAATGCAGCACCATGGATACCATCTTTGCCAGTAGCTGAACCAAAAATATAAACGGGATTGCCTGCTGGTCCTGCACCAGCAGATATTTGTTTGCCCACAGGCACTATGCCTACACTCATGGCATTTACCAAGATATTCTGCTCATAGCAATCGTCGAAGTACACTTCACCGCCAACAGTGGGTATACCAAATGCATTTCCGTAATCACCAATGCCTTTAACCACACCTTTTACCAACCACTTGGTGCGGGCAGTGTCAATATTGCCAAAACGAAGCGAGTTGAGTTGGGCAATTGGCCTAGCTCCCATAGAGAAGATATCCCTATTGATTCCACCTACACCCGTTGCAGCGCCCTGATAAGGCTCAATAGCACTGGGGTGGTTGTGGCTTTCAATTTTAAAGCAACATGCCAATCCATCACCAATATCCACCAAACCTGCATTTTCTTCACCAGCTGCAGCAAGCATTTTGCTGCCTTCACGGGGCAAAGTTTTTAGTAGGGTTATACTGTTCTTATAGCTGCAGTGCTCACTCCACATTACAGAATACACACTCAGTTCAGTAAAATTGGGTGTACGGCCCAGTATTTCACAAATTTTATGAAACTCTTCCTCGAGCAATCCCAATTGTTTGGCTTGATCTACGGTGGCTAAAGCAGCTGCTTGCATAGGGCCGCAAAATTAGTAGAGAAGAAATGTATTTGCAGGCTTTTCTTCCACAAATTCACAAGTATTACCCACTTTATATATGCACAGAAATGAATTTAAAAATAATTACAAATAATTTTGGAATTTCGGTTTAAATTTAGTTACTTGCTTTCAGGAGGGTAAATAAGATGGGCAGGCATCTTTATTTAGCTATATATGCATTCACATTCAGTGTAACATCTAGCACAGCACAAATCAACAAATTCACGGTATTCCCGCTTTGCGCGAACAATACCCAGAATCAAAGTGAACAGCTCAATGAATTTCATGTGAGCTTCAGCAACCTATTAAACGGCTCATCAGTCACGGGATACCGAACGCTGGCAGCCGCTACTAAGCTCGACCGCTGTAACGGGTCGGGATGGCGAAGTTTGGCAGCTCAAAATGGTTTGGATGCCTTTATTAAAGGCAGTTATTCTATTGAAAACGATTCTGTTTCAGTGGTATTGAAAATTGTAAATACCCGGTTTGTTGACAAATACACAGAATTGCCAGAAATCACCGGAAACACCAATGCCATTCACCAAATCCTTAAGGATATGCATATGGCTGTGTTTTTGGCCGTACAAATCAAACCCGACAGCTTCATCGAAACCCAACTGTACCACAAAAGTGAAAGTCCGAAATTCCTTGAAAAAACAGTTGAGAATTCCCCTAAAACCAAGTTTCTAGAAGAGGGCAAACTCGCCTACGAGCAGGGCAACTATATTCAAGCAGCAGAAATGTTGTTGATGGTTGAACCGTATCAGGCTGAATATGCCGAAGCCCAGTTTGTTTTAGGCAAATGTGTGCTCATTAAAAACGATTTTAACAAAGCCAAAATTTTCTTTAATAACGCCAAAGTTGCGGGCTTTAACGACCCCATTTTGGTAGACTATTTATACCAAACCGAACACAACAATAAGCCAGCAGATTGGTATGATACTGAATACAAAAGAAAACAATGGTGGCAGAGCTTAACCAAAGAGGAATCCTTGCTTATTGTGCAATTAATGAACAATTTGGGAATTAACGGCGGCAAGTTCACCGCGGCTTATGAATACCGGGACCAGGATGTGAAAAAACTCATGCAAACCACTGTGATTTCATTAAAAGATATCCGTACTCATAACCTCAAAACTTTTAGCATATTTACCCATGCCGATATCTTATTAATAGAGAATTGCAAATTGGAATCAGGCGAAGGCATTGCCAGTTTTAACCACTTAAGGATTATCAGCACAAAGAAAAATAGCATTTTAGAGATTCCCGAAATCCACAAATTTATTGCAAAACAAGATGTGGTAACGGTGGTACCTTAACGGTACAACAGCACAGAATTTTTTAAGGTATTGCGTCGGATAATATTTCCGGCCAATACCTCATATCTGAACAAATAGGTATAAATGCCGTCCATACACATTTTGCCATCATGCATGCCATTCCATTTAAAACCGCCATCTGTGCGGCTGTCAAATACTTTTTCGCCCCAACGGTCATAAATGATGAATAAAGTTGGCACGATGCTTCTGCCTTGAATTTCAAAAAATTCATTTTTACCATCACCATTCGGGGTGAAGGCATCGGGAATGAATACATCGCAAAACTCACCTTGATAACGAATGGTAGTAATATCGCTGGCAGTGCCACAAGGATTGGTTACAGTAACTGAATAAATACCTTCAGAACTTACATAAATAAAGGTATCCCTGCTTCCTGTGCTCCATTGTACAGTGCTGAGAGGCCAATTGGCGTTCAATTTCACCACAGCGCCTTTGCACAACAAGGTATCGGCTGGTAAATCCACAATCGGTGTATTTCCAATAAACAAATCAATGCTATCAGACCACACACAGCCAGAATCCAAAGCTACTGCCCAGTATTTTCCCGCAGAGGAGATGGTTCTTTGCTTTTGCGTGTTGCCATCTTGCCACAATACTGAACCATTTGCAGTAACAGTTAGGGGAATACTGCCCCCGTTGCAAATATTGGCATCAGGGCCCAAGGTAAACCTTGGCAAGGGTTTCACAAAAATAGTCTGGGTGATGCTATCGGGACAAAAAGTATCCGGTATCACGTATTTGATGCTGTAATTTCCGGTTAATGTGGGTGTAAAAACACTGTCAGTAAGGTACTGACCATACCAGTCACCACCAGATTTTGACGGCACTAAAGTAATAGGAGCAGCATTTTCGCATACTTCTTTGGGCAAACCAGTAAATGAGGCTTTGAAGTTGGGTTTAACCACCATAAACGTGGTGTCTTTGCTTTTACAGCCTTCTATACTTGCAGCTTGATGGACTACAGAATAAATACCAATGGTGCCATAAGAATGCGAGGCCGACTTGGTGCTTGCATTTCCTCCATCACCAAAATCCCAGGAGAAGGAAACTAGGCCAGGATACACATTGTCAAAATCAAACTGGTTGCCAGCCAAACACTGAATGGAATCGTTAAAAGTAACACCAGAAGATGGGTCGGCAATGACGCGCACTACAATAGAGGTAGTGTCTGTACAACCCGACCGTCTGTCGTCATAATACGTTTCACTTTTAAAGAAAATCCTATACACTCCAGGAGTTTTATAAATCTTATCTGGAGTGGGTATGGTGGAGCTATCTGCACCTCCAAAGTACCAAGTGCGCGTATAAGCACATTTGGGAACAGGAGCCAAAGAAGTTTGGTCATTAAAGAAAAAGCGGTGACCAGAAAAGCACTGATCGTATTTGCCATTCTTTTCCTCGGGCTTTGATTTTGGCCTGGGCACTATCAAAACCGGCTTAGAAGTTGTAAAAGTATTCTTACACCCACCAGAAGGAATGGCGATTAACTGTACATCAAAATTGCCGCCAATTAAATACGTGTGTTTCACATTGTAGCCAGTATCTTGTTTGCCATCCTTAAACAACCAAGTATAGGTAACACCTGTAAGTGAAGTAGTACTGGTGTTGTTAAAGGTAATGACATTTGAATTTTGGCAACTGTCGGTATACGTATAATTGAAACCAAGCACCAAATCTTTTGTGGTAAAAGATGCAGTTGCAGGATTGGTTGTTAAATAATCTGGGCTCAAACCATCGTGTTCATAAATAGCTATGTGGTAAAGCGTGTTTTGCTTTAACCCAGTGATGGTGAAATTGTTGGTAATATTGCTAAAGCAAACAAAATTTCCAGTCCCAATTTGAGAACCATTGCCAAATTTGGGGTCAGAAGTGTACTTGGTTCCATCAACAGGAACGGCGTCAACTGCGGCGGCTTCTTTCACCAAAACCAACCTCCAAGAACCATCACCGTTTACCCAATCAATTCGGGCGGTATTGCATGAAAGTTGGCTAACGGATATACCACTGGCCTGCTTTGTGGGCTCAGCTCCAAACAGTTGTGCAAAGCTTAAAAAGCCCATCACAATTGGTAGAATCTTCTTTAGGCGCATTGGTATACCTGCAAATTTAAGGAAAACATAACAGCAAAAAGCATTTCAATTGCTGTTTTTATCCATATTTTGACCCAATATCAATACAAATGTTGCCTAAAGGCTATAAATCAGCAACTTCGATGTTTGTATCTTCCAACAATTTTTCGCCTCGGAATTTCAAAAACAGCCGGGTAAGGGTAATTACATCTTTGCAGCAATAATTTGCGATGCGTTTGATATCCCCATCGTTCCAGTACACTGCACCCACTTGGCTGCCATCGATATCGTCTTTAGGGGTAGGAATTCCAAATAAATGTGCCAATACATTGAGTGAGGTGAAATTCTTAAAATCGCCAAATTTCCAGAGCTCCATGGTATCTAAATGGGCAACTTCCCATGGTTTTTTGCCTGCCATATCCAGCAATGATGGCAATTCCAAGCCATGAACCATCATTCTTCTTGCGATGTAAGGAAAATCAAATTCCTTTCCATTGTGGGCACACAATAAAAATTGATTTCCATGAAAATGGGATTGCAATAGGTGCGCAAAATCTTGTAAAATGAGTTTTTCATCATCACCGTAATACGCTTTTACCCGGAGTTTATGGCCATCGCCATAATTTCTTAAAAAGCCAACGCCAATGCACACTATTTTACCGAACTCAGCATAAATACCTGCACGTTCGTAAAGTTCATCTGGCAATTCATTGTTTTTAGAAAGTGATTTGGATTTTTTCTCCCAAAGGGCTTGCCAGTCCTCGCCCAAGGAAGCGAAATTTCTGGATTGAGAAACAGTTTCAATGTCTAAAAAAACAATGTTAGAAGGGTCTAAATTTTTTAAAGCTTGCATAATTAAAATATATATAAATTTGATTTTTTTTATTAATAAGTTCTTAAATAATAAGCGTATTCATAATTGTAATTTTTCTTTTCTCCGGGTTTTAATTTTATGGTCCATTCTACCATAAATTCATCATTAAATGAACCCGGCAATGGTTTCTTTTTGGTGATAGAAACATCTGTTTTTCCTACCACCGAAATTCCACCAATTCTCCTGTGTAACTTCAATGTTACCGGTTCTTTGCTCAAGTTTTCTACCGTAAAACGGCCTTGCATTTTTACCAAATCCAATGACACAGAATTGCCACCCAAATACAACACTTTAGCTCCTGATTCGCGGGATACCATTGAATCATTCTCAAAAACGGGGATACTCAAACTTTTAGAAACAACCACTTTGGCATTGCCATTACTTGGAACCGTTTCAAGCACTGGCTGTCCTATCGCCAATTCGCCTACAGCGGGCACCGATTTCTCTACCAAAATTGGACCAGCAGTCCATGGTTTTCCCGATTTATTTGCAAATGCAAGGGTATGAAAAACATCTACGGGTGTTATGGTATTTGCTGGGGTATAATATTCATAAACCGGATTAAAATTTCCTTCAAAATAATCATCAACTGTAACTTCATTTTGCAATAAAACCATTTGAGAAGTTTGGTATTTATTGAGTGAAAAATTCTTTACAGGATATACGAAAAAATCATCTGCTTCCACAGCTGCCTCGGTTGCAGGAGCTGAATATTCCGCCTTGCGCACTGTATTGTCATATACCTCATAAGCGCCGCCCATATTGGGCTGTATATACTCTCTATTTGAATATCCTGAAAACAAACTGCTGATTTGTGAATTATTGTGAAATGAAGGATTGCCCACCACAAGGTTCAATTGTACGTTATTCATTGCCATGCTGCCCGATGTGATATCGGCTGCAAGGGTAAGATTTGCCTTGTTTGCAGATGAAAATTTCAAGCGATAATAAGGCTCCCAATGCATGGTATTGTCTAAAAATACCATATCCAATTTTGCGGAATTGGGATTGCCCGAAAAGCCTACTTCCAAAGTATTTTTTAACACCGGTCTGGTTATTTTGCTGGGGTCAGTTTCTCCAAAAGATGCATACAAAACCTTTGATAAAGATTCTTTAAATACATAAACATTTCCGCTTGAAGTAGCTACTATGGCCAGCAATGAATTGGCTTGAGTAGCTTGGTTTTTATTCACAGGTACTTCAAAAACTTGCACTACTTTACCGGTAATATTTTGCAATCCTGAAGCCGTATTTAATGTAAGGCTAATATTTTGATTCAAGCTTTTTAATAGCAATTCCTCGGTATTGGGCTGATATGCTTTTTCTTGAACCGTATCAGAAACTGAACGGATAAACAACACTTGCTTATCTGCTTGTAGCCAGAAAGAGCCTGCAAGCGGCGCGGGCAGTGCATCAGGGTTCATTTTCCAAACCCCATTTTGTGGCGATACTTCGCCCGAAAAGTGGGAATAAGAAACCCCACTTTTATACATAAATACTTCTTTTAATTCCATGGATTTTTGTGCTGAGCAAGAGGTAAAAAAAGAAATGATACCAATTGCGAGAAAATTTATTTTTAACATTATTTTATTTTTTAGATGATTCACCCACAAAGTAATTTTCCTTGTTTTTAAACAAGAAATTAAACGATGTAAGGCTGCCGTAAATTCGGGTAATATATTGTTGCAGGTTTACTTTGTCTTCATCATCCAATTTTGGGTGGCTGTTTACATTTTGTTCGAGCACCCTAAGGCGGTCACGCACCATCACTATTTTGTGAAAAAATGTTTCAACGGGGATTTGATGGGATGAGGTGGTATCGCCCGGTTCAAACACCAAAACACCTTTGCTCCAGCGGTTTCCCAACTCTACCTTTGGTCCAAGGTCGGAAAATTTTACCAGCACATTTTTTAAGGCTTCTTCCACAGTTTCTATACTTAACGGGGCTTCAGCTGGTGCACCCAATTCCACAACTGCTAATGCGGCAAATGATTTGCCAATTTCTAAAATATCATCAGGCCCAAAAAAAATGCGGTAAGATGAGCCGGTGTCTGCCATAATAACCCCCTCCCCTTTGCTGGGATGGGTCACTCTTGTTCCAATAGGATAATCTGTCATAACAATTGGCGAATATAGAAAAACACATCGGGGAAAACCACAAGAAAACTTTTAACGGCAGTATTAATCTTTAGATTAAAAAAAAATAAAAAAGTTTCAATTCCATACAATTGTGCCCTTCATGCGGATAACTTTGTTTGCAAAGGGCAGAAACTCTTTAGAATTTCGCACTGTGTCAGAACAAGAAGTAAAGACCAAACGCAAAAAACCATCCATTATCCCTAGCGTATTGAGCTTGGCCTTGGTAATGTTTATGCTGGGGCTATTGGGCTTTAGCGTATTGGGTTTTAATGGATTAAGCAAAAGTTTGGTAGAAGGATCCGGAATTGATGTTTACTTTAAAGACACGGTATCTGAGCCTTATGCATTTGCATTTGAAAAGGCCCTTCAGTCTGAAAAATGGCTGAAAAAAACGCATTTTATAAGCCGAGAAGAGGGCTTAAAGCAAATGGGCGACAAGTATGATGATGACTTTATGCAATATGTACAAGCATCAGAACTCCCCCTATCGCTAGAAGTGTTTTTTAAGGCAGAAAACGCCACCCCGGAAAATATAGCCGCTACGGCTAGGAAATTGGAAGCTAACCCAGGGGTTGAGGATGTGGTTTACCAAAAGAACTTGGTAGAATCCGTTGCCAAAAACCTAAAGAAAATACAGTACATCTTGCTGGCTTTGGTAATATTGTTTACGCTTATCGCTATAGGACTTATCAACAGCAGCACCCGTTTAAGCATATTTGCCAACAGGTTCATTATCAAAAGCATGCAATTGGTTGGCGCTACGAATTCATTTATCGTTCGGCCATTTGTATTGAAATTCTTTAAACATGCACTTATCGCCATTCCTATTGCAGCAGCATTCTTGTTTTTGCTCCTTTACGGATTGCACTATCTATGGAAGGAATTTGTTACCATTCGCGAGTTTGCGGGTTTTGTCAACTGGCAATATGCAGCCATTGTTTTTGCCGGAATTGCAATTTTTGGAATAATATTGGCAATTATTTGTGCATGGTTCAGTACCCGTAAGTATCTTCGCACTAAAATAGAAAATTTATATTAATGAGCACTTCAAAGCAAAAAACCGCAGCTGCTAAGGAAATGAATACCCATAAGCAGATTCCATCAAATGCACCGTTTGTGTTTGGCAAAATGAATTATATCATTACTGCTGTATCGCTTTTGGTGTTGGTGTTGGGATTTGTATTGATGTCGGGTACTGATGGAAACATCTACGATACCAAGCGCACCACACTTGCACCCATAGTGGTGATTTTGGGCTTCTGCATTGGTTTTGTTGCCATATTTTACAAAGAAAAACCAAAAGACAATTCAGCTGAATGAGCTGGTTGCAAAACCTGATACTTGCAGTAATAGAAGGCATTACTGAGTATCTGCCTATTAGTTCTACCGGACACATGATGATGGCCGGAGAGGTAATGGGCTTGAAACTTTCCGATATTGATACCTACTTAATTACAGTTCAATTTGGAGCCATTTTGGCTGTTGTTGTGCTGTATTACCGCAAGTTCTTCGACTTTAGAAGTTGGCAGTTCTATGTGAAACTGATTGCTGGCTTTATACCGGCCGCCGTTTTGGGTTTGTTGTTCGATGATTTTTTAGAATCCCTATTACAAACACCTGTGGTGGTGGGGGTAACACTCATTCTTATAGGTGTTTTCTTGTTAAAAATGGAAAAACTGCTGCCACAAGGCACCAAAACGGTAGATACCATGACTGTAAAAGACGCACTGGTGATTGGGGTGGTGCAATCTATCGCCATGATTCCGGGTGTTTCGCGCAGTGCAGCTAGCATTGCAGGCGCATTGGGTTGTAAACTAAGCCGAACAGCTGCAACCGAGTTTAGTTTTTTTCTGGCCGTTCCCACTTTATCGGCAGCAGGTTTGTACAAGTTGTATAAAAATTGGGATACACTCAGTTCCCATCAACTCAACGATATTGCGATTGGCAATGTGCTGAGTTTTATAACTGCCATAATAGCCATTAAATTTTTTATCGAATTGGTAAAAAAACAAGGATTTGCTTGGTTCGGTGTTTACCGCATTATAGTGGGAATATTGTTCCTGGTTTGGCTGGCGGTATAACCTTATTTTTTACTTTGGTAAACCTATATGCATCAGATAACACCTGTGGGTATGTTCAACCAATTGCATATTCCAATCATGTTCCAAAAGGCTATGTATTTCAGGATCAGAAAACAACACGTATTGCCCTGATTGTATTTGATTGGGCTTGCAAATCTGTATATGCATTCCGTGGGTAAGCAATTGGGTTTGGTATAAATACAAAGGACACTCATATGCATTGGTGACGACGGAAATAGGGGCAGTGCTTTCTTTTCCTGCATGCTTTAAATATCTACACAAATTCGCCACATCTGTTTGTGGACCTACATCAGCAAAAACCATATTTACAGCCCGTTTATATGGATGTATCAAAAATAAAATGCAAATTATCGGTGTAACTATACGAGAATATCCAATCTTTAATGATGAAATAAAATGCCACAATGAAAACCCGATAATTAAGGCAAAAATTGGAAATAACGGCACATCATACCAATAATTTTTAGCGCCAATTGATATCACAATTAAAAACCACAATGCTTGGAATATAAAATATTTTATACCCGTTCTCAATTCTTTTTTTGGAATAAAAAATGCATAAACAATTGCTAAAATGATTGCATAATTATATGGATAAAAACGGCGGTCGAAACCTACAATGTAGTAGCAGAATCCTGGCTCTTTGTTACTGTTGGTGCTCATTCCTTTGAAATAACGACCAAATAATTCTCCATCCCAAACTGCATTTAAATACCCCGGTGATTGGCTGTTTCTAATAAAATAATACATGCCAATTAAAATAAAAAAACCTATAGCAAATAGAATTATTTGTTTGTTGAATTTTAACAGCACTTTAGGTCTAAAACAAATGGCGTAAATCAATAAAGAAGGAACCACTACTATGCCAGATACACTTTTTGTAAACCAGGCAAAGAACAACGCAATTGATGCCAATGTTAAATATTTCAATCTTTCTAATTGTAAAAATTGATACCAGAAGAAACAAGTTGCTATTGAAAAAAATGCCAAAACGGCATCATGTTCACCATTTCTGGCTGCATGTTTACCAATATACCCCATTGTGGTGGCCAAAACCAAGGCAGAAATGGCACCAGGAATCAACGAATTTGTAATCTTTTTGGAAATATAAAACAGCAAACAAATGGTGAGAAACGAGAAAAGTGCCACTGGAAAACGAACTGCAAATTCATTGAATCCAAAAGTGAGTATTGATGCAGATTGCAGCCAAGTTAAGAACGGGGGCTTAAGCTCATACATATCCGGTTTCCCCTCGTAGTGTCGGGTAATTAAATTGCCATTAGAAACCATTTCTAATGCATTGGTTACATTTCGGCCTTCATCCCAGAGTTCAATTACGCCATTATCCAATCGGTAGTAAAGGGTAAACCAGCAAAGCAATAGTGATATACACAAAACAAAATATTCAATATCGCGGCGGACAATCATTAAAAATTATGGCACAAAACTATGAATCAAAAACCTCAATACAATTTTTTACTAAAAATCCACGGCCCTAATAACACTATATCTTAACTTTGCCTTGTTGTATGGTAAGGAATAAGCGAATATGGTTGGTTTTTATGGTGATTGTGACCATCACTGCCGCTGTATTGCTAGCGTTTACGCAAAGGCAACAAGCTTATTCTATTAAGCTGGGTCGCTTAAAATACAATGGCGGCGGTGATTGGTATAGCAGCAGAACTGCGCTTAAAAATCTGGCTACTTTTTGCAACAGCAATATCAATACAAGTATCGACCCTAATGAAGGCACTGCAGAAATAGGTTCGGAAGATATTTTCAACTATTCATATCTATTTATGACAGGGCACGGAAATGTGGTTTTCAGTGAATCTGAAGCCTCCAATTTGCGCGAATACCTAAAAAGTGGGGGATTTTTGCACATCTGCGACAACTATGGGATGGACAAATTTGTGCGAAAAGAAATGAAAAAAGTGTTTCCAGAATCTGATTTTGTTGAATTGCCATTTACCCACCCCATATACCATCAGGCATTCCAATTCAACTCGGGTTTGCCCAAGGTGCATGAACATGATGGTAAAGCGCCAAAGGGATACGGAATTATTATAGATGGCCGCTTGGTTTGTTTTTATGATTATGAATGCGACCTTGGAAACGGTTGGGAAGATGCTGAAGTATATAATGATCCAATTGAAGTAAGGGCTAAAGCCTTGCAAATGGGCGCAAACATGGTTAAATACATATTCAATAATTAGTGAATACCGATAAAATTGCTTTCTTGTTAAATCCATCTTCCGGCACCAGAGGTACTCAGGAACAAATGAAACAGCTTACGGATTTTCTCCAAAGCAACAACCCTGGTGCGCTGTATTTAACAAAATCCCCAGAAGAAATGAGAGAGCTGGCTAAAGACTTTGCTCAGAAAAATTACAAGGCTGTTTTTGCATGTGGTGGCGATGGCACTTTAAATTTGGTAAGCTCTCAATTGTTGGAAAGCGAAACGGCCTTAGGGATTATCCCACTGGGCTCTGGCAATGGTTTTGCAAGGCACCACAACATTCCTTTGCGCTGGAACAAGGCCATCCAAGTGGTAGAAAATCCAAAAATAACTATAAGGGATACGGGATTAATTAACGGAATCCATTTTGTGAATGTAGCGGGCATTGGCTTTGCTGCAAAAATTAGCCATGCATTTAAAAATGAAACCAAACGCGGCCTAAGTGGTTATGCAAAAACTGTAATAAAAAACCTTAAAATGGAACCATTCAATGCTGTGGTAAGCAATGAAAATGGGAACTGGGCTGGCGATACATGGATGGTGGACTTCTGCAATGGCAGCCAATGGGGAAATAATTTTAGAATCTCACCCGGTTCTAGGGATGATGATGGTGCCATAAATGCTGTTATTTTTAAGAAAATTAACCCTATAAAAATACCGGTGTTGGGTTTCAGGTTTGCCAACAATTCGGTTCCAGATAGTCCGGATGTTTACAGTTTTTCGGGCGCTGGATTTCAAATGCAATTTGAAGGATTAAAACCCTTGCATGTTGATGGTGAAGCTGTGGGAATGGTAGAAAATCTAGTGCAGGTACAGGTATTGCCTAAAAGCTTGCATTTATGGACTTTCTAATACCCATAACAAGCGCGGCCCAAATGCGCATTGCCGATGCGGAGACCATAAAAAATGAACCCATTTCGTCTTTAGATTTAATGGAAAGAGCCGCCAATCGGTTGTTTGAACACTTAAAAAAACACATTGATTTCCAACAAGAAATCCTCATTGTTTGCGGTCCAGGCAATAACGGCGGCGACGGTTTGTGCATAGCACGACTGCTTTGGGCAAGTGGATATAAAGCCAAAGTATGGCATGTGCTTTTTGGAAAAACAGCTTCTCCGGAAAATGCAAAACAAGCCGAATTGGCAAAAAAATACCGCCCCAATTTTTTCACAGAAATTGGCTCCATTTTAAATCTGGAAATCCCCAGTTGTGATGTAATTCTTGATTGCATTTTTGGAACAGGATTGAGCCAAGCCATTACGGGAGAATTTGAAATATTGATTCAAAAAATCAACAACAGCCATATTCCTGTTATCTCTATTGACATGCCATCAGGCTTGTTTGATACAGAACCCCAGCGACTTGCAACAAGAATTTTTCCTCAAAAAACGTTTACCATTCAGGCGCCCAAGCCCTCATTTTTCTATCCAGAAAATGAAATTTCGTTTGATACCATTGATGTAGGAATTCAAATAAAAAAATCGACACCTGAATTTGCATTTCTGAGTGAGGAAAGTCCATATCAATCACAAATTCTAAATTCATTTCCGCCCAAAACAGAGTTTGGCTATAAAGGCACTTTCGGGCATGCACTCATTATAGGTGGAAATGTAAATATGCACGGTGCCATTGCATTGGCCACTGAGTCGTGCATTGCACAAGGTGCTGGCAAAACCACAGTTTGGGCTCCGGCAGGTGCACGCCTGTATTTAGCGCACATCCCCAAAGCCATGCATATCGCCAAATCAATCGATGAGAGGGTTTTGGCGGGTATGGATGTATCCGCATTCACCATTGCAGCCATAGGCCCTGGATTAAATACCAATGAAAACAGTAAAAATTTTCTACGAGCATTTTTAACAAAATGGTCAAAACCTGTAATTCTGGATGCCGATGCACTGAATATCCTCGCTGCCGAACCTTCTATCATGAAGCTTTTACCCAAAGGAAGCTTACTTACGCCGCATTGGGGAGAATTAACCAGGCTATTTGGTCGATTTGATGATGGAAAGGAAATGTTAGAGAAGGTGGGACAAATTGCTTCAGAACTGGGAATTTACATTTTGGCAAAAAACCGCTATTCCATCCTGTTCTGTCCGAATAAAAACATATTTGTAAATGGGTCGGGCAGTCCGAAATTGGCCCAAGGTGGTAGCGGCGATAGGCTGCTGGGTATGGTTACTGGTTGGTGGGCCAGAACTGGTGATGCCGAGTTGGCAGCGAAAGCAGGAATGTATATTGCCGGTTTGGATTAGGTTTTTGTCGGCCAAATTCTGCGGATGAATTTTGCATTGGTAAATGGTTCTCCCAGAACCTCTTTGTTTTGATCCACCCCACCCAAATAACCTATTTTTTCACATGAGGTATTAAAAATATCGGCGGATGAATTGTTCTGGCCGGCTTCTAAATCAAAAACATACACAATATTGCCTTGAAATTCGTACTCTAGAATGGTGGCATATTCGCTAGAAACGGACTTGGTTTTTTCTTTAGCAGACTCTTCAATACACGGAGGAATATCATCCTCAATTTTAAACTTTTTACATGCAGAAAAAGCAAAAACAGCAGACAACAATAGAAAAACGGGTAGTTTCATTGGCTACGAAATAAATAAAACATTGGTTTGGTTTCTGTAAAAACAAATACACAAATGTGGAATTTGTGGCAATCAAAAATTTTGGGCCCAACTTTTGCGTTATACAGTATATAAACAAATCCGACAAACGAATGCGATAACCGGAATTTGTTTTAAAGCCCAACTTCCACAACCTTGGACAGTAAAGGGAGTTGGCTTCCTGATTACAAGAAAGGTGCTCCTGCAGCACCCTTTCTTGTATTTAAAAATCATTTAGAATGGCAAATCATCGCCACCGCTGGTATTTTCTGCAGCAAATGGATCTCCACCTTCAGTAAATGGATTAAACTCCAAATCTTCTACCGGTGCACCATTGGATGCGGGTGCTGTAGCACCTAGTTTTTTCACAGCCCAAGCACGCACGTCGGTATACCACCTGCCGTTGTACTCCCTGCTTTCAATGTCAAAACTCACTGTCAATTGGTCGCCAACCTTAATTCCAAACTGGTTGATTTTATCTCCCCATAAGTTAAAGCACACTTTCTTGGGATATTGACCTTCGGTTTCCAATATATAGTCCTGTTTTTCCCAAACTCCGTTTTTACCTTGGCCAGTTTGCTTTTCTAGCAACTGAATAATTTTCCCATTAATTTCCATAGGGAACAAAATTAGGAAGAATTACAACATGTAAGATTTTGTGCTTTGCACAATTTATTAAGGTTTTCAATTCACTTCTCGGATCCAAGCTTGCGGCAAACCAGTATCGTTGTTCATGATAAACCTACTTGCCTCGGCCCTACTGCTAAATTGACGGATGTACACATAGTAACTTTTGTTCACTTGGTCATAAAACTTCCAGCTAAAAAAGCCTTGCATATACAATTGTTTTATTTGCAAATCGGCCTTTAATTCTTCGCTGTGAAGGCCCACTACCAAATAAATACCAGGTACAGTTTTGGTGGAATCTAAAGGTTGAATAAGGATGCCTGAGGTATCCAAATCCAGTCCTTCCTGCTCCAATTGTGCCTTGCGCGACACCTTAATCATTTTGTATTCTCTAGAAGGGGCTTTAGGTGGCTCCTGCACAGTTTGGGTGGTTTCTTGAACTTGTTCCGTTTTTCTGGCAGGTGCATCATTTTTACTAGCACCCAAACTTCCCAGCAATATTCCAGTATAAAACTCATGGGTATTGCCTATGATTCTTGAATTTAGGCCAGCAGGAACAGAAAATTGATATCCTATTTTAACTCCATCATGGGGTTTAATTCCCAAATTAAATCCAATATGAGAAGCATCTCCGGCATTAAAACCCAACCAAAATTTATCTTGATAATACCAACTTAAATTGGCCTGCCAACGCAAATAATTCATATTATATCCAGTAATTATTGCTGCAGGTTTTAAGGTTGCATTTTCGCTAATTTTTAAATCGTAAGAAATATAAAAATTGGCAATATTTTGTAGGCTGTATTTGGCCCCATAATTATAATAAGAATAGTCGAATTTGGGTGTAGTTAAACGGCTGGCGGCTATACCTAAATTCAAACCCGACAAACTAAAAAATGCAGAAGCGCGTAAATCTGCTCTTGTTGAGGCAGGCGTAAACATCAATGCATTCACAATGGGATCTACACTGCTGATATAAATAGCTTTTGAAGCATCGAAATTTTGGGTAAGTACACCTGCGGATACACCAAAACTCAACTTGCCTTCTTCTGCCACTGGAAAGGCATACGAGTAACTTGCATACGCATTATGCAGCTGACCAAAGCCTGCCGACTCACGCAAATAATACAAGCCGAAACCTGTTCTTCCATTTTTTCCAGGTAGCGCTGCATTGGCCAAAATATTTTGAGGTGAACCCGGCATTCCTGAATAGGATTTGTTGTAAAACAAGTTTACTTGTGCCTGTTCTTTTAAACCTAAGGCTGCAGGATTAAATGCAGAGGGATCCAAATAAAATTGGTCCAACCGCGAGCTAATTTGAGCCCCGATATTGCCAATAAATCCAAACACAAAAAGGATGAATATGTATTTTATTTTTCCCATTATTTTAACGAATTACTTGAATAAAACCTTTATACAATTCACCAGTTCGCCTATTCTGCAAATGGTAATAATACACTCCTTCTGGCAACAGTTTGCCTTCTTTTATGGCATTCCAATCGTTTTTATAATTGCTGGTAGAATACACCAATTTGCCTGCATAATCCGCAATGGAAAGGTCGTATCTGTCAATATTTTTTACATCAGAAATTACCCAATAATCATTTTCACCATCGCCATTGGGGGTGATAATATTGGGTATTCTAACTACAGGCCTATCCACTACCTTTACTTTTACTACAGAAGAATCTATACAACCATTAATGGATGTACCCACTACCAAATATGAAATAGAATCGGGTGGAGTGCTGATTACTGCATTGCCCGTAGTTTTGTTCAAATAGGTTGCAGGTTGCCACTGGTAAGAAACACCTCCTGTAGCCCTTAGGTTTGCGGAACTGCCCCTATAAATGGTGGTATCTGAAAACGTTCGAATATTGGGAGTGGGAAACAAAATGACTTCAAAAGAATCCAAAACTGAGCAGGCCAAACTGCTGTAAGACCTCACTTTGTAACTGCCAGCCTTGTAAAATACTTTTCGCCTATTGGTGTCATTGTCTATAAGCCAGTTGATCCAATTGCCGCCATCTGCCCTAACTGCTATAGAATCTCCTTTGCAAAAAGGAACACTGCCATTGAGCATCCAACCAAAGGTTGGGTATTGGGTAAAGGAATACGATTTGGATATGGAATCTATGCAACCTTCAGCATTGGCCGCTTTGAGTTTTACAATAAATGGCCCAGTACTTTTGTTCCACAATTTGGTGGGATTTTTTGTGGAGCTGCTGCTTGGAAAAGTCCAGTTGTGGGTAGTTACCGCAGATGATGAAACCGAACCTGAGTCGTAAAACAAGATGCTATCTGGGGCGCAAACCCCCACTTTACCGAAGTTGAGTTTTAGATTTCCTTTTACCCTGTATGTTCTTGTAAAGCTGTCGGCGCAACCATTGTCGGTAGTAACCCTAAGTTTCACATTATAAGCTCCTTCGGTGTTGTAAATGTGAAAACTGTCGGGTAGCAAGGTGTTTGCACCATCGCCCCAACTCCAATTTGCTTTGTCGATACTTTGGCCTTGACCCAATGTGATTTTGGGTTTAAACACAAAATAATTGCCTCCAAGGCATTGAATAGAATCATTGTTGGCTTTGGGTGCCAATTGAAAGGCTACCCCGGGTTTTCCAAAAACAGAAGCCGTTGCAAAACTGCTATCCACACAGCCATTGGTTGAAGTTGCAGTAAGGGTGATGCGGTGATTGCCAACCCCACTGAGCACTGCTTTATATGCTGTATCGGTTTTCTTTAAAACATAATTATCGTACCAGCGGTAAGTTACTTGATTGTCGGGTGGTGAGGATATTGGAATTCGCACAAAACTTGAATTGGTGCTTACACACGCATTTGAAGAAATAAACGAAGGAGTGGGTCTGGGATAAATGGTAATCGTTTTTTGCAAAGAATCTTTGCAGCCCGAGGCTGTGGATACCACCAATTTTACATTATAATTGATTGCAGCACCATAGATATACGAAATGGATTTACTGCTGGCCACATTGCCATCACCCAAATACCAAATCCTATTGGTGATGGAATCTGGAGCTTGAATTGTGGACGTGTCTTTAAACCGGCTTATTTTAGAAAAACACACATTTCCGTGCTCAAAGTAGGCTTTCGGTTTTGCCTTTACCACCACATTGTTAAAGAAGGTATCCCTCTCTCCCAAGTTGTTTTTTACCACCAAGCGCACATTATAGGTTCCCCCTTTTGAATAATTATAAGTTGGGTTTTTAACGATTGCTGTATCGTTAGTTAGACTTGTGTCACCAAAATCCCAATGCCATTGAGTAACAGTGTTTGGGGCAATAATTAAGGTTTTATCAAAAAATGAAAAAGCGGTACCTTGACAAGTACCAGTTGATGCAAGTTTAGCAAAAGGCGCAGTGCTGCCCATGGGATTGTATCCACCCTTCTTATTGGCAAGTGTGATTACTCCTACTGTATCTATAGAAAAGCCTGCTTGGGCATTCCCTTTCCTGTTTGCAGTGCCACTTCCAGTCAAGTTCATCCAGTCAACACCGTTTTTAGAAAAAACCACTTGCAATTGGTTGCCATCATAGACATGATCATCCTTAGAAATTGAATCGTAATTCAAAACATAGATATAATCGGTGACTGTGCCGGCACCCCAGCGGTTAAATTGCCAATAATGCCTATCGCTGATGTTTCTTATTCCATTGGGTGCGGGACCTGAAACAGGTGCAGGCCCATCAAACACCTCCATACCATGTACTCTTTGGTCGGCAATATTTTGATGGTATTTTACAGAGGCCGGGCGGTAATCCTGGTTCACACCAATAGGAAAAACCATAGTGCCAATGCCTGTGCTGGTTTCTGTTCTGCACACACCCCTTACAAAGCTATTCTTGCCTGCATTGATGATTTTGATGCCATATTTTAGAAAAAAGAACACCCCAGTTCCCACTTGCACATAGCCGTTGTTTAGGGTGATGGTATCTGAAATTTCCAAACTATCCCCCAAAACATGGCCTACAATGCCTGGGGCACTCATTTGCCAAGACCTTACAGAAACGCCATCCATAAAAAACACCACATTTTTGGAAACAATTACCCTTTCATTGTAATATCCATTTCCTACATTCACGGTGTCGCCCGATGCCACTATGTTCATGGCGGCAGTTATGGTTTTTAAAGGACCATCTTTGCCCGATGTAAATACTTGGAACTTGCCATTTAAGGTGTCGTTTCCGGATTTATTTACATAATAATTTTTTGCTGATAGGCTAAAAGAGAACACTACCAACAAACAAAAAGAAGCCAGTCTTAAAAGCATATTTTAAAGTTTATTCCACCCTCCGGAGCAGAAATAATATCTCAAACTTAGCAAAAAATTATGATACCAGCAAAAACTTACTGATAAGAGAAACCGAATTTGGACGGGAATTCTTCTTAATTGCCTTGGCCTTGGTCGCCACCACCTTGTTTAAGGTCATCGTTTTTGATGCCTTTTTTGGGCTTTTTGGCTTGCTCTACCTCCACCTTACCAAACCTATAGTCGAAATTGATTCGAATGCCGAGCATATTGATTTCCCGCACATCTTTATAGTTAAAATCAGTGCCAGTTTGCACGGTAGTATAGGTTACACGAGGGGTAAATGGATTGTCGATTCCCAAACCAATACCACCCACATCATTCTTAAAGCGCCTTTTAATGCCCAAAGTATGAAAATACCAGTTCTGGGTGCGGCCTTGAAGTGAGAATGTAGGTGCATTTAGCCTTGCATAGCCTTCCATACTCCATTTTGTGGTGATTTTATAGAAACCGTACATTCCTGCACTGTAGGTGATTCCAGAATTGGACAATCCTGCGACCAGACCCGTGGTTTGGTTGCTTTTGATCTGCACATACCCCACACTTCCATTAAAGCTCAGCATCCACATTTTACCTTTGAGGTTTAAGTTCAAATCCATGCCGGTGGTGCGGTTGGAGCCTACATTTCCGTAAGTGGTTTGGTACACGCCCATGCTATCCACAGTTCTCATGGTTTCTATGGCATTGTTCACCCGTCGGTGGTACACATTCATGCTACCACCACCTTTTTGGGTGTATTTGCCTGCAGAAAGCTCAAAATTATTGGCAACCTCTGCCCTCAAGTAGGGATTTCCGGTTGTCAAATTCCGTGGATCACTAAAATTGGTGTACGGGTTTAAGTAAAACAAACTCGGCCTTTGCAGGCGTTGTGTATAGTTAAACCTCAAGAAACCGGTGTAGCCAAATGAACGGTTTACATTGAAAAACGGGATGAAATTGCCATAAGGTTGGCCAGTAAACTCCGTATTGGAATCATTTCTACCGCCATTATAAGTGGTAAATTCATAGCGTCCACCTACCCTAGCACTGTACTTAGAGTTGATTTGCCAAGTGAATTGAGAATATCCTCCATACACATTTTGGTTATAGAAGAAACTATTGCTTCTGGCGGTTATTGATGAATACTCTTTATTGGCAAAATTAAAACTGTCAAAACTATAAGTGCTAGTCACCTTTCTTAAGATACCCTTAACACCACTTTCCATAAGTAGTTTTTTAGAAATTGGCTCAGTAAAGTCAGTCTGCAAAGTGATTTCATTGTTCAAGCCAAGGTTGTTGCTTTTTTCTTTGTACTGTTCTATTAAAAAGCTATCGGTTTGATTGGCGCTGTAATCGGTATTTTGAGAATTGCCATTGTACTGAGCTGAAAGGCCCCATTCACGTCCTTCTTTTTTAAATGTTTTTCTATAATCAGCAGTTACATCATAACCCAAAGTCAAGTTGAAATTGTTGGTGTTTCTGCCATACAAAAGTGGCAATGGCAGGCTGGCAATGCCGCTTCGGGTTTCCCAATCGCTTTTGGTACTGTTCCAGTTGCCCCGCAATGTGGCAGAAACCGACATGCTGCTGTATTTGTTAAATTCATGATCCAAGCCAATGGAAGCATGCGGTCCACCGCCAAAAGTGCGGTTGTTGCTGGTTTGCAACAATTGGTAATTGATGCCGCTATAGGTATTGCTGCGGTCGGTTACCCCTTCGCCTACATTCCTCCAATAAAATCCGCCCAAACGAAAGTTGTATCCGGTTTTGCCATTTTGAACCGAAATGCCGGCACCCAAATGGCCCGATCTATTTCCTCCTCCAGCGTGAATATTGCCACTGGTACCTTTTAATTTACTGGCTTTTAAAACAATATTGATGATTCCCGCAGTGCCTTCTGCATCATATTTGGCCGAGGGATTGGTAATCACTTCTACCCTTTCAATTTGGTCTGAAGGTATGGTTCTTAATGCGTCTTTGATGCTGGCACTTACAATACCGCTGGGCTTTCCATTGATGAGTACCCGAATATTTTGACTGCCCCTAACACTCACATTGCCGTCCATATCTACTTCTACCATGGGCACTTTGCGCAACAAATCCGTAGCCGATCCTCCTTTGCTGATAATGTCTTGCGAAGCATTGTAAATGAGTTTATCTACCTTATTTTCAATTAAAGGCTTGTCGGCACTTACAGTTGCGCCATTGATAGCTGAAATTTGTGCAGACAGCTGAATCATTCCCAAATTGAGAAAGCGCACAGAATCACTGAGAACAAGTTTTTGGGATTTAAAATCGCCATAGCCTACAGCTGTTACGCCCAAATAATAGCTTCCTGGTTGGCGAAGCATAAACATGATTTTTCCAGTGCTATCGGTCAATCCCCCGTCAATTACCTTTCCGGTATTGGCATCGGTAATGGAGGTGGTTGCCAAATTCAGAGGCAAACCCAAAGCGGAATCCACTGCTTTTCCCAGCAATACATACCCCATTTGGCCACCCATTCCTGGCCCACCTTGCGATGGATATTGGGCACCCACAATGGAAATAAAGACGAAAGAAAAAGCTAGAAGAACTGTTTTTTGAAACTGTAACATACGCTGCTGCAAAGATGCAACAAAGTATGCTCAGCAGAAAATGCCGAATACCCACACCCGTTAATAACAGCAATTATTTCGACCGGATGGCCTCTACAGGATCCAATTTGGAACCAGAAATGGCAGGCATCAATCCTGCAATTACACCCACTGCTACTGAAACCAAAATGCCAATCAATACATCAGAGCTTCCCAAATACAGTCGTATGGCACTTTCCATTTGATGCGACAACAGGTAATTTAAACCTTTGAGTGTGACCCAAACAAACGACAAACCTAAAATTCCGCCCACCAAACAGAGCATTACAGATTCTATTAAAAACTGGGTAAGAATAAAACTGCGCTTGGCACCCAGTGATTTTTGAATGCCAATTTCTTGTGTGCGTTCTTTAACTGAAACAAACATAATATTGGCCACACCAAAGCAACCCACCAGCATAGAAAAACCGCCAATTACAAAACCAATAAGCCCGATTTGGGCAAACAGGTTGCTAATTACATTGGTGATCATGGACATTCGGTTAACCGCAAAATTCGTTTCTCCACTGGGGCCTATTCTTCGGTACCTGCGCATGAGTTGTTCCAATTCAAAACCCAAATTGTCCAAAGAAATTCCAGGTGCAGCTTTCACCATAATTTGACATCCCTTTTCACCCCTTTGCAAATTGGTAAGGGATGCGGCAAACCTCTCGGGCAAGAAAATTTGTTCATCGGCAGAATTGTTTAACACCGTTTTTCCCTCTTTATGGCATACCCCTATCACTGTGCAATTGCGTCCTTTAATGGAAATATTCTTGCCAATTGGGTCTGCATTTTTAAATAAATTCTCGGCAATTACAGCACCAATAATGGCTACAGGTCTGCCCGCCTGAGATTCTATTAGCGTAAAATACCTGCCATTTTCAATATCCACTTTTTGTATGGTATTGTAATTGTGCGAAATGCCCATCAACCGAACATCGGACAAGGATACATTTCTGTATTCGGTTCTCACCGACATACTAAAGGCAAATGCGACGGCGGAGGCCATTCCACTGGGAATATTTTGTTCCAAAAACGCTGCCTCTGCCGATGTGGACTGGGGCCTGCTTAAATATTTCCACCAAGGATATTCCCCACCAATTTCATCCCATGGCCATTTTTGAACAAACAATACATCGGTTCCAAAACCCGTAAAACTGTCGTTGAGGTTTTTTTCCATACTGTGCACCAGCGCATAAACGGCAATGATGCAATAAATACCAACGGTGATTCCCAAAACCGAAAGAACAGACCGCAGTTTATTTTTCAATAAAGCAGAACCCGCCATTGCAGCGCCTTCAATAATTGCGGTACCAATTCTCACCCAGCAAATCTAATATGTACAGCTGTTTTAATTTGGATTTTAAAAAAGTGTTTGCCCAAAGCAGCAATTATTCGACCAGTTGTAAGCTTAGTCTTCAACCACCAACAAAGAATTTGCAACAATTGCACTAATGCTTTCTGTGCCCCTACTGCCAATTTTTATTACCAAAGAACCATCAAATGCTTCCCTGCTTTGGAGCAACAATTTGGTTCCCAATTTTACATGCAGTTTATTTAAATAATGCAACAATTCAGTAGAATCATCTGATATGCCGATTACCTTATAATTGCCCCCAACTTTAGCTGCGCCTAAAACTATGGCTTTGGCGCTTACTATTGTTCCTTTCTTATCTGGAATGGGATCACCATGCGGGTCAAATCTTGGGAAACCCAAAAATGCCTCCAGTTTATCAATCAATTTTTCTGAATGTACATGCTCCAATTGCTCGGCAAGTTCATGCACTTCTTCCCAACCAAACTCCAATGTTTGAACCAAAAACGTCTCCCAAATTCTGTGTTTTCTTATAATGGCAATGGCCAATTTTTTGCCTTTATCCGTGAGCCGAACACCTTTAGATTTCTCATATTTTAACAGTTTCTTCAATGCCAACTTTTTCACCATATCGGTTACTGAAGGCGCTTGAATGCCAAAAGCATGGGCCAATGCTCCTGTGGGCACCGAAACCTTGTGCTCTAATTCTAGCTTGAGAATGGCCTTTAGATAATTTTCTTCCGCTGCGCTTAACACTTCAACAAAAATAAGTGAAAGTTTCAAGGATTTACGACCATTTTTTTAGGCGTGTCTAATTTTTTTATTAGATTTGCAACATATTATGAGAACAACTTGCCTACTTATTGCCTTCTGTTGCTCTTCATACTTGTATGGCCAAACCAGCATAAAAGGCCGCTGTACCGATGCCGATGGCAATAGTATGGTGTGCAAAATATACTCC
>JADYZD010000331.1 GCA_020853295.1 Bacteroidia bacterium
AAAACCAGGCTTTTTTATCCGGCTTGTTCCGTGAGATTTTTACTTAGGTAAAAACGTTAGAAGGTTGCACAATAGAGGAGGCCAAATCCTACTATCTGGATTTTATCAAAGCCGGCCTTTTTAAACAAACTGAAAGGGGTTCTATGCTGCTATTGAACTGTAGGCAAAAAATAGGGATTAAAGCGGGGATTCTTATTCCTGAAGCATTGCTGTTTAAAAAGAAAAAATGCTGTAAAAAGTACAAGAAAGACAAACGGTGTAAGGACTGCCCTGATCGGAAAAAATAAGAGTATTAGTTTATGGGAGCTAAGAAATTTAAATAATTCTCTCTATGCACCACTTGAAATATTTCTGAAGGATAATTGTTTTTAAAAGTTGCAGATAGTCTTGCTTTAGATTTTGGATTCCATTTAATTTCAATTGGATAAAATCTACCATTTTGTTCTTCAACATAGTCAATTTCCTGCTGTTGGGTAGTTCTCCAAAAGTACCGATTTGTAATTCCTGTTTCAAGCAAAATATTTTTATACCGTTCTGATATAATATAGTTTTCCCATAATGCCCCTGTGTCTGCTCTATTGGCTAAAGGGGTGAAATTTCCAATGATTGCATTGCGAATTCCATTGTCATAAAAATATATTTTTCTGCTTTTTCTGAGTTCGTTTCGCACATTTCTGCTTAAACTTGGTAAGCGAAAAATGACGAAGCTCAATTCAAGCAAACGAATGTACCTTTGTATGGTGTTGTGGTCTGCTCCACATAGTTGACCCAATTCATTAAATGAAACTTCTGAGCCTGTTTGCAATGCAAGGGCTTTGAGCAATTTTTCCACGAGCTCGGTATTTCTTAATTCTTGAAAACTCAAAATATCTTTATACAAATAACTACCCGTTAGGTTTCTTAGTATTTGTATTTCATCTCCTACTTGGTTTACCACATCAGGGTATGATCCATAAATCAATCTTCTCTCGAGTAAATCACTTTCTTTTAATCTTCCATGGTATGCTGCCATTTCTTGCACACTAAAAGGAAGCATATGGTACTCAAAAACCCTTCCAGTAAGAGGTTCTTTTATTTCATTTGACAACTCAAGTGAGGAAGAACCAGAAACTATTAGTTGTACATTCTTCATGCGGTCGGTAATTAGTTTTAGAGAAATACCGATGTTTTTTATTCGCTGTGCTTCATCTAACAACAAAATCTTTTTATTGCCAAATTCTGCTTCAAATTGGGCTAAAACTGGTGTTTCAAAAAAATTCCTTGTGCTTGTATCATCTCCTGTTAAATATATACAGTCGCTAAATTTATCGCGAATATTTTCCAACAAGGTGGTTTTGCCAACTTGTCTGGGGCCAATAATCAAAATGGCTTTGCCTTTAAAGAGGTTTTTTTCAACTAAAGTTTGGATTAATCTTGGAACCATATATGCAATAATATCACTTTCCAAGGATATAATCGCAAATTATTATGTTTTTTTGAGAACATAATCGCAAATTATTATGTTTTCAAAACTCACATAGCCACAACAAGGATTTGCTGCGGAAAAATCCTTGGTTAAGGCTTTAACCTGCCGTACATTCTGGGGAACGGAATGCTCTCTCTTACATGCTTGAGTTTGCAAACCCAAGTAACCATGCGTTCAAGCCCCAGTCCAAAACCGCTGTGGGGAACACTGCCGTAGCGCCTCAAATCGAGATACCATTCAAACGCTTCCATAGGCAATTTGTGCTCATTGATTTTTGAAACCAAAGCAGCCTCATCGGTTTCCCGTTCGCCACCTCCAACAATTTCGCCATACCCTTCAGGCGCCAACACGTCTACACCGCGTGCAAACCTGGTATCTTCTGGGTTTCGATTCAGGTAAAAAGCTTTTACTTCATGTGGCCAATCATACACCATAATTGGGCTATCGAACAAGCGTGTGATGACAGTTTCGTCGCTTCCACCAAAATCATTGCCGTACTCAAAATTGCGGGCACTGGCAATCCATTGTGGAATGTTTCTTTCATCTTCTTCTAGGTCGGCCCGTTCTTGTTTCATGGCATCAATTTTACTTTGATTAAAGTTGATTTCGCCTTTTTTCATGTTGCCTGCTGCAATTTTTGCCGTTCTATCGGCCACATCTGCATCAATTTCTATTAGGCGGGCCAGCACACGAGCCAATTCATCTTCTAGGCTTTTAATGCTGTTTTGGCCGTTTACATCTTGTTCACCTTTGATAATACGCACCGCTTCATCATACGTAATTCGTGGGTATTTGTTTAAGCTGGATTTAAGTGTTGTGGTATCCCTTCCAATAATTTCCAGTTCTTTTTGGCATTTATCCAAAACATCCGTAATTATTGCATGCATCATGCCTTCAATTACATCCATATTCTGAAAAATATCACAAAATGCCATTTCAGGTTCAATCATCCAGAACTCAGAAAGATGGCGGCGGGTTTTGCTTTTTTCAGCCCTAAAGGTGGGTCCAAAAGTATAGATGCGTCCCATGGCCATTGCCATTGCTTCACCATAAAGTTGGCCACTTTGGCTTAAATAGGCTGGTTCGCCATAAAAATCGGTTTCAAATAAAGTAGAAGTACCTTCAACCGCGTTGCCCGTAAAAATAGGCGAATCCATAAGGATAAATCCATTGTCCTGGAAATATTTATGGATGCTGTAGATAATGGTATTGCGGATTTTCATGATGGCCCACTGGCGGGTGCTTCTTAGCCAAAGATGCCTTTGATCCATTAAAAATTCGATACCGTGTTCTTTTTTTGCAATGGGGTAATTTTCGCTTTTGCCAACCACTTGCACCGCATTTGCATGCAATTCAAAGCCGCCAATTTGCTTTTCGTCCTTCACCACCAGGCCAGAAATTGTAATACTGGATTCCAGTGAAAGTGATTGTGCGGTAGCAAGACCATCTTCACCCGCAGATTCAGCGGTAACAATGCATTGGCAGTATCCGGTACCATCTCTAAGGATGATAAAAACAATGCCCTTGCCTTCGCGTTTGTTGGCTACCCAGCCGTTTAAATTTACCTTTTGGCCTTCAGTTGTATGTAAATCCTGTATGTACATGTATTTATTACCCGTTAAAAACTCTAATTTTGCAGGGAAGCTGCAAAATTAGCGGAAAAATACGAAGCAGAAAGAATGAGTTCACTGAAACAAAATTTAGCGCAGAAAATGCTGCAAAAATTGAGTCCTCAACAGATTCAATTCATCAAGCTATTGCAGCTGAATACACAAGACTTTGAAGAAAAAGTTGAGCAGGAATTGCTCGACAATCCCGCATTAGAAGACACAAAAAACAGCGATGAAGAAAGGTTTGAAGAGCCTGAAACAGATGATTTTGGAGATGAAGATTACTTAAAAGACGATGTAGACATACACGAATTGTTGAATGCCACCGGAGACGATGATGGTGGATTTCATTTAAACGAAGATTACAACAATGAAGAGCAAAGGGAAAGCCCTTTGGCCAGTCAAAACACGTTTCAAGAGTATTTAATGGAGCAAGCCAGGGCAACATTTTATAATGAAACCGAGTTGATGTTGGCCATTCATTTGATAAATTCTATTGAAGAGGATGGCTATCTAAGAAGGGAGCTGCGCAGTATAGTAAACGATCTTGCCTTTAACGAAAATATAAGCACAACAGAAGAGCAACTGGAAAAATTGCTCATTAAAATTCAGAATTTTGACCCTGCTGGCATTGGTGCGAGAGACTTGCAAGAATGCTTGTTGCTGCAATTGTATAAAAAAGATTATGGAGATAATCCAGCGATTTCGCT
>JADYZD010000332.1 GCA_020853295.1 Bacteroidia bacterium
CGATCATGAAACCTTTTTTGGTATTGTAGATTCATTGAGACAAGGTGATGTGGCAGCGTGTTTGGTCACCTTCGACGATATTTTGCGAAAGGGATTTGATGGCAGTTCATTTGTAAGTGGGCTTGCAGGTCACCTCCGCAATTTGGCGGTTTGTAAAGATACCAAAACTGAAATTTTATTTGATGTAGGTGCTGCATTTACCGAGAAATACCAACAACAAGCAGCAGCCCTTTCTTTTGCATTTATTTTAAATGCTTTAAACTTGGTAAATGACTGCGATGAAAAATACAAAACATCACGCAATCCCCGTTTGTTGGTAGAATTGTGTTTGATGAAACTCGCCCACCTCAATAGCTATTTGCTTGGAATCGGTGATATCGAGGAACTAAAAAAAAAATTTCTGAAGTAAAACCAAAAACCCAAGCAGCGGCTTCCGAAAAATCAGAGGACAAGCCTGTTTCTGCCGTAGTGAATACCAAGCCACTAGAAAAAACACGCGTGGATTTGGTGGGTGGTTTTGAGGCATTTAAAAAGCAAAAACAAGAAGAAGCGGGAGCCGACAAATCTACTGGATTGCCCGTAGCTCAGGATAAGGAACCGGCAGTACACGATCAAACTATAGAATCGGCAGCAGTGTTGGCGGAGCCTCAGAACATAGAAGCTACTAACCTTGCAGAACCTGTTGTAGTTGCAGAATTGGGACTCGATGAACCGCCAGATGTGATAGAGCCATTGCCTGAAGTGCAAGATTGGGCCCACTCCATACCTGAGAGCACCTTAATGGCTTGGTGGCATGAGTTTATTGAAGGACAAACCATGCGCACGGGAAGTTTGATGAAAACTTTAAGGCCCAGTGTTGTTGGTACGGAAGTGGTGCTTACCGTTCACGCCAGTAAAGTGGAAGTTTTGGATGGGGTTAAATTCCCGTTTAACAGGTTTATCAATGAAAAATCGGAGGGCAAGCTTACCAACCTCAAAATTGAAGTGGGTGATTTGGTAGAGCAGGAGAGGAAGCCTTACACCGAAAAAGAAAAATTGGAATATTTGATTAAAGTGAATCCGAAATTGGAGGATTTAATTCAAAAATTGGGCTTGCGCTTGCCTTAAAAATTTAAATATTTTTTATATATCAATACAATTGCATTCTCATGTTCAATTGTAAATCATTGTCTTGCGGAAAACCGATATACAAGTAATCATCTCTAAATTGGTAATCGTCTCTATACCCCCAAATCATGCGGCCTTTGCCTTTTTGTTGTGATGTGTGCAATTCGTTTTCTCCAAACCAAGGTCGGATAAAACTAAAATTGTTACTACCATCCCAATACGTGTTTTTAATGGGCACAATTGTAGTTGAATAGGCCGAATCACCGTTAGAAACCTTTGTGTGAATATTTCCTGTATATTCATAATCTGAACGGCCTAAAGGCTTCTGAACCATATCAATGGTATTTACTACTGTTTTACCATCGAGGTATTCAAAATTAATGGTGCCCGTAATGTTTTTTGGTTGGGCATCATTTATGGGTACACTCAATTCTTTAATTTTTATTGTACCTGTCACATGAAATGAATCCCTGTAGTAATCCAAGTCAAAAGTAAAGGTGTTTATTGGAGCACTAAGGGTGTAGTCGTATGTAATTAATATTTTGCCTTTTCGCTGTCTTGAGTCTTTGTATTTTAATATATCACCAACTAGTTTAAGCGTATCGATACTGCCACCTTCAATATTTAAATAGTTGGTAGTAATATTATATTCCAATTGTTGACTTAGACTTTCAGATAGTGCAAATACTTCAAGATGCGCGCGCAAATGAGACCGCAAGGCAGTATAATCATTGTACTTTAATGGTTCTTCTTTCGTGCAAGCAAAAAGGCCAATAATAATAAAAGTGGGAATGATTAAATACTTCATGATTTAAATTAAACGTAATGAAAATCCAAAATTAAAATAGAACCCTTTTTCTGCATTTGTAGCACCATCATAATTCTTATACAATGTAGGTCGCCAGCCAATTTCTGACCGGATACCTCCATAATAAGATTGCCCCCAAAGTAAAAATCCAAATCCCCTTTTACTGGCTTTAATATCTGAGGATTCTCCGCTGTAAGCAGTGGGCACATTGATGTTGTATAAACTGCTTTCCGAGAATAATGCATTTGCCTGAGTAGCTTTGGGCGAATAAGACCCAAAAATCGCAAATTGACCTATAAATCCCTCTTTGGCCGTTAATTCTTTTCCATGTAAATTAAACATGCTGCTTAAACCAATGCGATATGCAGGCAATGCATGTTGAATAACCACATTCGGTTTTATTTCTTCTGGAGTATAGAGCTGTGCATTCGGTTGTGCAGAGCTGGCTCCAGTTTCTGCATCGTATTGGGCAACACTTTCAAATCGGTAATTTCTTAGACCATAATCATACCCCACATACAAGCCGGCTCCATTGCCAACAAAACCCTCAAGTATATAAGATAAACTGGTGTTGCTTTTTTGGTTGTCTATTTTTGACCGGGTGCCATTAAATACAGTGGCATGCGCTAAAAAAATATTGCCTGCCACAAAACAAACCGAGCCATTAATAAATCCTTGTGTGGAATTCTCTGCCTTCATTTCTACGGAACATCCGGCTTCAACAATTAAATTTATACTTGTAGGCCTCCGTGGTGCAAGCAACTGGGCATTTGAAATGTTGCAAAAGAAAATACCTATTATCAATAAAAAGGTTCTATTACTGATCATTTTTTTGCCCTTTCTAACAATTGTTTTTTGGTGTTTTTTATGGCTATAGAATTGGCAGCAATTTTGGCCAATGGAAAAGTATAGTATAAACTGATGTTTTTGTATGCACCACTGTTGCTCAATGGACTGTTTTTAAGCTGTGTGGTTCCCCATTCCACTCCCATAACACCAAATTCTATTGCTACAAAATAATGCACCAACATGCCACTTTTGATTTTTTGGGGATCATTCCAACCATTGTGCAACAAATCAGGGTAATCGGCAAATCTTTTGTCTAAAGCTTCACGTGCTCCAGCATATACAAATTCTGGTTTTTTCAC
>JADYZD010000333.1 GCA_020853295.1 Bacteroidia bacterium
ATGGTATCACCGGCCTGAATAATTAACGGATTGTTTAACAATTCCAAGCTGATTGTAGTGTCATTATAAACTGTCCACTCCAGCTCTGTATCCCCTTTTCGGGTCCATGGCAAATCAGATTTGGTCACCAATATTCCATTAACAAATTGCAACAACACTTTAATCGGATATTGGTTGGTATTTGCATCCACTTTTATTTCATATTGATTTCTGTATCCATGTCGCGCCTTGTAACCGCCAGCTGCCTTAAAATCAAAAGTTGTTGGCACTGCCTCAGGAGATAGAATAATTGGAAAATCGAAAGAATATTGGGTATCTGAAAAAGCTTGATAGTAATTTTGTTCATTTCCGTGGCAACCTCCTGAATTGCCTTTTGATGGAAACACTTCTATATTGCCAGTTGAGCCTGTTTTTATAGGAATGCTGTATTCCCCATTTGTATTGGTGGTGGTGTAATATTCGCCTTTATTTAGGCTTAGAAGCATTCTAGGAAGCAGTTTATCTCCCAAATCGAATACACAATTTTCATTGTTATCCAAATATGCTATGCCTTTCAACCAAGAAGAACCCGGTTGTATTTCTACCACAAAATCGGTTTGGGTACCGGATATTTTAGAAAATGACCCGCCAAAAAACAGGGCTGAATTTGTAACACATAATGGGAATTTATTTCCTTCTATTTTTCCCATTTGTGTAGCAGGAAACCACATCTTCCATTGCACACCATTCCATTGAATTAGATGAAATACCTGTTTATTCTTGTCTTCAAAATTACCAGAAATATATATGGAATTTCCAAATTCCGCAATTTGATCGATATTCAAAATATCTATAGCCCAATTGTTGGACAAGGTACCGAGTTTGCCAGATTGCAGCAACCTCACAGAATCAGCGCTGCAAATAATTACTCCCTGTTTGAATTGTCCCAATTTAATGATGGCAGAAGGTATTGATGCAGATGCGTGCCAACTTCCATTATAATATGCCGCCAAATTTCCAGTTTTTACATTTTCTACAGAATCAAAATTTCCACCTGCATATAGGGTATCACTTAATATTAACAATGCACCTACCCTGCCATTATTGGTGCGCACCGCATTCCAATTGCTGCCGTTATACACTGCGAAATTTCTAACTGTTTTTCCTCCAGCGGAATTGAAAATTCCGCATACAAATAACTGGTTTTGGAAAGACACCATATCCGCTACATCTACCTCATTTGCGATGGCATAATTGCCCCAAATTCCCCCACCAACTGTTGACCATTTTGTTCCATCAAAGTACAAGAGTCCACCAGTACTGAGGCCTTTTTGCAAAAAAGTGCCTGCAATATGCAATTGTCCATTGTGCAAGCACATGGCCATGCGGTTGTCTTCGGGTTTTGCATAGGATTCAACTTCTATTTTGGGATAATTGATCCAAAACAAACCATTCCATTTTTGTACATGAAGTGTAGCATTTTTATACCCAATTCCCATATGGGTTCTCAGTGAATAAAATCCGCCATTTTCATCGTTCAGAAAATACGCAGCTGGGCTTTTTAAATGCTCATCTAAAGGATTAAAAACCAAGTTCTGGGCTTGAATGCTCAAGGATTTACTTGCACACAGAATTGCAACAAATACAGCGATTAAAAATGGCTTGTAAACCCGCATGAAATTCCCAAATTATTGATTTTAGTACCATACAAAGATAGGACCTGATTTAATCCCAAACCAGAACGGAAGTATGGGGTAAAGTAAATTACCGAATTGCCCCCAATACCCCTTTGAACGGGAAATCCAATTTCAAAGGCATGGCTGGTATTTTTAAAATTCCCATTTTGCAAAATTTCTTTTTCATCCAGCATTACAGAATTGGGCAAACTGCCCTCCACGCTGTTTAAAAACTGAGGGATATACGTGATCTGAAATGCCCAAAGTGAATTCGATTTCTTCCGCAAAAAATATTGGGCAGAAATGGGCAACTCTGTAAATATCATTTTTTGTTTTGCTGTAAAAGAAACCTTTACTGGAGAAGAACTTGCGTAATTCACAATACGTCCATTTATATCAATAATGGGTTTTTCAGAATAGGTATAATCATAAATCCCTTTCAATTCAGAAACTGAAATACCCAAGCCGGCGGATATACTCCATTTGGAAAAGCGTTTGCCAATCATTGCGTTCAGCCCAACACCATACAACCCGTTTTCTGAGCTATTGCGAATGCCTTGGTAATCTTTATGTACAAAGGCTTTCCCCAAATTGGTGACAGCAAATCGCGGTTGAACAGCGGCCAAATTCACATGGACATCCCAATACAATCCGGGTGCAAAATAAGGTCTAGAGAAACTTTTTGACATATAACCCTGGATGTTGTCCGCCAAAAGTGTTCTGGGCAAAACCACAGGGAAAAATTCTGGCCGAATATTCAATCCATAGATATCAGGATATGCAATCCTTAAACGCTTAGCCGTATCGTTTAATGTTTGGGGTATGGCTATGTTGTTATCGGCAGTTTTTAATACTGTTTGGTGTACATCTGGTGAATTATTGCGAGTCACATTCCTCGCTGATTTGTTAGAATTCAATTGGTCAGATATTCCAAATTTTACTGGATTGTCGCCTGATTTAAAACTGAAATTTTCAATGGGAGTCGGAACACTGGATTGTTTCTTATCTAAACTTATTTTCTCGGTGGTGGCAATATGCGAATTGGATTTATGGGTAAAAACAGCAATTGCAATAGCCACTAAAAAAAATAAAGATGCAGCAAGAGTCCACCAAAATAAGACACGTTTCTTTTTCTTTTTTTCGGTGTATTGCAGATGGTCTGCCCAACTGATTCCGGG
>JADYZD010000334.1 GCA_020853295.1 Bacteroidia bacterium
AAAAAAATCCCTCATCATGAAAAAATACCTACTATTAAGCCTATTGGGCATTTCAATCCTTTGCTCAAATCAATTGGCTGCCCAATTCTCAATTGCCCTTACCCCTGGAATTTTAAAGCCAACTAAGGCAACAGACCCTCAGTTGGGATTCACCATCTCTGGTAAATATGCCGTAAATGAGAAAACTACTGTAGGGCTTAATTTTGGGCGGTACACAAAATCTTATGGGTCAGGATTATACAAGATTACCTTAGTTACAAGTCCCATTACCGGATTGTTTGAGTATGCTTTTAGCACAGGAAAATTTAGTCCGTATGCAGGTGCAGATTTGGGTTTTTACAGTGCAAAAACCCTAGGTGGCTTGGTGCCCAGTAAAAACAATTTGTTCGGAGCAGCACTTGCTTTGGGTTTCAATTACCACATCAATAAACATGTGGCAATCAATAGCAATGCTAAATACCACTATAGTGTGGGCAATAATTCCAGTAGGGTGCCGTTTATAGGATTTAATGCCGGTATTTTATTGTCTTTTGGCATTAAATAATTCTGTAAAAAATCAAAAAAAATATACAGCTGATTATTGCTGAATCAGAACCGTATGCACCTCTTTACCAATCTTTAAGCAATACATTCCATTGCCTATGTTTTCGGGAATGGTAACTGTGTTTTCTCCAGATACCAAATCCCCTGTGAGCATGACTTTGCCTGCAAAATTGTAAATATAAAATTTTTGCGAATTGCTGGAAACGATATGTAGTATTTCAGAATTTAAAGGGTTGGGATGAATACTGCCATTGATTTGAGAAAATGTTTGTATGCCTGAAATATTGGTGCATTTATAGTCTTCACGAAGTTCTAAGGTAAATTCATTCAAGGTTTTATCCCAACCTAAAAATTCTGATTTCGAATATAAATTGTCATTGCCATCATAAGAATACACTTCCTTGTTGTAGTTTATCCAAACGCTGTTGTCTGGGTCCCAATCTTCTTCTAGCTTTATAATAATGTTGTTACTGGTATTATAAGAGTATGTGATTCGGTAATCAATATAAATACCTGAAGGTCCATTGTAGTTCTCTGCCAGTTCTTCTTTAATTTGATGGTTGCTATTGTAGGTGTACGTGGTTTTACGCCAGTTTTCCCATTTGTTAATATTCCAATCCAATTCGGTTTCTGTTTCTAAATCTTGTTGAGAATTGTAAGTGTATTTATATAATGACATGGGCTCCCAAGTTTTTGTAATATTATCCCAAGAATAGCGAGAATGCAATGAGTCTTTTTGATAGTTATTAAACAATGTAGAATCCTTATAACGTGCATCCCAAGTATTGTTCCCATAATAATTCCAATTAGAACTGATACCTATTTTATACTTTGATGTATATGTAACAACATATTTAGTATAGTCTTCCCATTTTAATGCAGTGTTGTTCCATTTATTGGAAAAGTTTTGGGTTATCTGATTTTTGCTATTATAGGAATATGAATATTTGAACTCATTAACCCAATTATTTGAGCTCCAGTTCTCAATGACACTTTCAATTTTGTAGCCATCATTGTTGAAAGTATAACTGGTCCTAGCATCGTTGTCGTATATTTTGGTACCAGAATTCCAATTTTGTTCAATAAATTGTATGATTTTATTATTTGAATTATAGGTATTAATGGTCCTTTTCTGTGGATATGTTATACCATTCTCAATTGTGTTTTTGTAAATTGTATCCTTCCTGCAGTCTGCATTTACTGCAGTTAAAGAAAGCATTGTTGCAAGGGTAAGTGTAATTATTTTCATTGTATTAATTTGCAATATTAATTTTTTGACATGTATTTCCTACTCGAATAAAATATATTCCACTGCCCATGGTTTGGGGTAATGTAATGGTATTTTCACCTATAACCAGTTCACCACTGTGCACGGATTTGCCCATACAATTGAAGAGCTGGAACCTGGTTTTTGCAGCAGTTACTATCTTAAATGTATTGTCTGTTATAGGGTTTGGGTATACTTTGAATTCAAGGGCAGTGGCTTTTGATAAATTTGTGCTGTTGCTGTTACAAATTTTTACATTGCCTGTTAAATCTGTGAATTGTTCCAGCGAATTGTCCCACCTAAAATAGTTTTCGTACCCAATCAATTCGTTGCCATAATAGATGTTGTTATATAGCAAAGAATTGTTCCAAACCAAGTTTATTGTACTCCAACTTTGATCTATAAAACTGGTGTTTTTGTTATTTTCAAATGTGTATAATCTTCTTTTCACAGGTTCCAAAATTTTACTGGAGTTAGAATAACTGTAGTCCGTTCTGGAAATAATTTCATTGTTCCCACTGCGTTCAAAGGATTGACGTTTGGAGTAGGTTCCTAGGGGCGAAGAAGAAATATACCAATAGAAACTGTCTATTTTAGAACCGTAGTTATTGAATACAACACTGTCTTTAGCATATAAATCCCATGTGGTGTTAAAAACATGGGTGAGTTTGAGCATGGTATTGGTAGGGTAACTGTACTCAATTTTGGAATAATCCTCTAAAATACTTTTGTTACTGTTCCAATCTTTTTGCAGTATTTTTTTGATTTTATGCGCTGAATAATATTCATAGGTGGTTTCAGACGAAACTTGCAATTGCATGGTTGTTATATTCAATGTGGAATATTCCACCTTTACCAAATCATTGTCGTTGTTGTACGTATAATCATACTGATAACTCAATCTCCAATTGGCACCATTGGGCGTATATACTTCAAATTTTGCAGTGGTGTTATTGCTGTTGAATGTAGATATTTCTTTTTTGGTAAAGTTGCCCCCGTTGCCGCCCTTATATACTGTATATGTGTATTCTTTTTTATTTGGCGCATAGAGGTATTCCTTTTTATTCCAGTCCAACCATTTACGTTGTGTACTGTCATATTGTTTGTAAAAATCCAATATCATTTTGCCATTGGCATCATAATCATAGGTATGGCTTACACTAGAGTAGTAGGTGGCACCTTGGTAATATCCGCCTGTTTCGTCTATGGTTTGAATGAGTTGTTTGTTGTTGTTGTATGTGTGATATATACGGAAACTATTTCTCCATGAATCAATAGCAAAGTTCTTCCATGAGGGATATTGTTTGAGCACCAGCACTGGCTGTCCATCAGCATTGTAATAATAAATATCTCTAGAGTCTGGTACTTTTACATACTTTACTGTGCGTTGTTGCATACGGTAGTAATATACGGTATCGTACTTGCAATCTGCATGAGCCGATTTTGTAATTCCAATAATAACAAACAGTAACAGTAGATTTTTAGTCATGATTCAAATAAAGAGAAAATCTTGGAAGAAAGGAATACTCAATTTGTAGTACAGGTACTATAAATTAAGTATAGGTCGTGTAGAAAGAAGTCTGCATATTTGTTTTATGAAAAGGAATATTTTGCCTCTATTATTCGCTTTGCTCTGTTCAGGAACTGCATTGGCACAGGGGATATTTAGGGTGAGTCCCAAAAGGTTTAATGTGGATGGGGCTTATGAATTCAATCCCAAATATTTTACACCCATGGATAATGGCAAAATGTATTTTTTCGCAACCGATCAAGCTGATGGATTTGCGGCAAACCAATTGTGGGTAACAGAAGGTACATGGGCTACTACCAAAAAGGTAAAAACCATCAACAATTATTTTTATTCTACGTTGCATGATATGGCCAGTATTCCTGGTGCAGTTGTCTTTTTTGATTCAAGAGATACCAGCCTTTGGCGCAGCGATGGAACCGAAGTGGGTACGGTAAAAATTAAGAAAATCGGTGGCAAAGGTTTCTTTGCTTTTAACAACAAACTTTTTTTTGAAGGTATTGATAACACTACAGGCAACAAGCAAATTTGGATTACAGACGGCACTACGGATGGTACCCTAATGCTGGCCGATATTGGCAAATCCAACTATGGAGGCTTTGACGGAGCCAAAATCGTTTTTAACAATAAGCTGTATTTTGCTGTAGCACCGGTTGATTATGAGTATCAGTTATGGAGTAGTGATGGCACTGCTTTAGGAACAAAATTGGTAAAGGATTGCAACCCAAGTGGAAGAGATGCTGTTGATTATTTTGTTATTATGAATAATGAACTGTATTTCAGCGCCTACTATACCGGTTCAAGCGGAAATTCCTTGCTCAAAGCCCTATGGAAAACTGATGGTACTGGCAATGGTACCACAGTTGTGTACAAAGCCACATATCCCGATTTCTTTTTTATCGCCGATATGATCCCATTTAACAACAAGCTTTATATGGTAAGTCAAGGTGATTTGTGGAGCAGCGATGGTACTGGTCCTGGTACTTCTAAAATCAACATGGATACCACGGGTAAAAACAAGGCATTTGGATATATCAGTTTGCTTACAGAATTAAATGGAAAGTTATATTGCAGGGCTTATCATTATTCCAATGGCTACCAATTGGCGGTGCTCAACAGTTCATTCAATGGGTTGCAAGAATTGCCCAGTGGAAAAAAGGATTTGAATCCTGTTCTCATTAGAAAATTTAAAGATGGTTTGGTGTTTTTGGCCAAGCCAGATCCTTCCATAAGTGAATACAACCAATTGTGGTATACCAATGGCACAGATACAGGCACCAAAATGGTGATTCCACCAAGTTATTCTAACAACAAAGGAATTACATTCTTTGATTTTGGAAAGGGAGATTATAATTTTTATAAAAATGATATTTATTTTAGGGCAAATTATGACCACATTCTGGGGTATCAAATGTTCAGATTTACATTGGATTCTGTATCCAAATTGGAGCCAAATCTGGCTATAGATGGTTCCCATGTTTCTAAAATTATGGTATATCCGAATCCCACCAATGGCAAGCTATTTGTTGCGGATGATAAACCAATTGGAGAGGTATTGTTGTTTAACCATATTGGCCAAGTAGTATACCAAAAGAGTATTTTAGAAGATAACATGGAAATCAATATCGAAAGTCCTGGAATTTATTATTTGAGGCTAGGTGGCGGAACAGAAACACGCAAAATAGTTGTACAAAAATAAAACTGTACTTTTTAAGAAAACTACAGTTAATTTGTGGTATTCATCAATGAAAATTAGGGCAATTGTATTTTTTGTTTTTTATTTTATTTCTATACAATCTGGTACTGCACAGAAGCCGGAATTGCTGAAACAATTGTATGGAAAACAAGCAGAAGCCAGCAAGGTGGAATTGCTTCATGAACTCTGCAAATCATATACAAGTTACTCTGTAGATAGTTTTATCAAGTACATTAACTGGGGTATAAAACTTACAAAACCCAACTCAAAGGAACACCTGAAATTTCGATATTTTAAGGTGTATTATTTGGATGATATCAGTCAATTTGATTTGGCAGAAAAGCTTTCTGATAGCATTATTGAATTCTGCGAACAGCATTCTGGAAATGATTGGGTTTATTGCAAAATACTACTAGAAAAATCCAATTTTTTTTATCAAAGGGGAAAGTTTCAAGAAGCCCTTGCAACAAAATATAAGGCCATTAAAATTGCGGAGGTTGAGAATGATACTGGGCTGATAACGGATTCTTACCTCAGCATTGGATGGATGTTTATGGAAAACAACAAGTACAAGGAAGCCATTGGTTGGTTTGAAAAAGGAATATTGCTTGTACGCACAACTGAAAGACAAAAGAAAATTACCAATTTGTATTTAAATGCAGCCAGTTGTTATAACAATATTGGCAATTACAAAAGGGCTATGGAATTGGTGAATTTGGGATTAACCAATGCAAGAAATTTAAGCAAATGGACCTCCCTGGCCAATGGCTTGATGATAAGATCAGATATCTATATCAATACCAAACAAACCGAATTGGCGAAAAAGGATATTGAAGAGGCACTTTCTTATCGGGCCAAATCAAAAGACACCTTTTACATGGCCAGTGATATGGCCCAATACTCCATATTTTTGGCTTCTGTAAATGAAACAAATAAGGGGATTGCGCTGGCTCAATCGGGATTGAAACTGATAGAACATTTTAATTGGATTGAAAAAAAATTGTATTTATACCAGGCTCTGGCAAAGAACTACAAAGCAGCAAAACGATTTAAAGAGCTCAGTGAAGTCCAGGAAATTGTGATATTATTTACGGATTCTATTCA
>JADYZD010000335.1 GCA_020853295.1 Bacteroidia bacterium
CGCTTCCGACCTCAATCGAAGAAAACACCCCGCATTGCGGGGTGTTTTTTTTTAAGTGGGTAGTTGCCCCGCTTGCAAGGCCAGACAAGCCATTTAAGTTAAAACCAACCCTGCAAGGCCTGCAAAAATCTGTGTTGAAACGCCCCCACTCATGATGGGCGAAGCCTAGCCGCTTCTTTTCTCAATCGGAAAAAGCACTCCTCATTGCGGAGAGTTTTTATGGGCTTTTTGCCTACGCATGCAAGAGGCAAAAAACTCTAAAACAACAACAAAGTGAATTAGAATGGGCATACTTTTGATATGCCAAACGATTTGATAGCTTAAGAAAATCGGTTTTGGGATGAATATTATAACAACCCTTCTGGGTTTTTCCTTTGATTTTTGCATCTAGCAGTTTCACTATTACTACAATTTAATGCGGAGTTTATTCTGAATTTAAATTAAATTCTTGCAATATATTTTTATTTTATAAAAAATTTCTTAAAAAAATTTGCATATTAAAAATTATCACTTACTTTTGCACCCACAATTATCATGAAAAGCAGTACAAAACACAATATGAAATACCAACGGAGTGGTCAATACTTCTCGCTGGACAAGCTTTTCCTGCCATGGACATAACAATTTAACTTTAAGTATAATTGAAAACCCTGGCTTGAAAATCTGGGGTTTTTTTATGCCTATTAATTCCCCATTTGCCGTATTAATCTGAATCATTTGTCCTAGAAATGGGCGATTCAGAATTATTCAACTATGAAAATAAAGCAAATATTTTCAGTGGGAAAGGTGTGTGCAATAAAATGCGAATAAATGTGGTGAAAGCTTTCTCACAAAGGGATAGAAAGCAAGTAAAAAAAGAAATTAAACAAAAAAATAAAAAACGAAATGAAAAACAAAATAGGAAATATTCATGTTTCCGGAATATATAACTATGATCAGCTGGAGGGTGTTTATCTGTTTATTCAGAAATTCAGGTCACTTCCCAATACGGTTTTGTTATATAATTTAGATTTGAATAAAGTATGGAAATTACTACACGCGGATTATGCAAGAGAGTTCAATGAGGTGTTCTTCACACGGAGGCTATATGATGGGAGTAAAGGTCTGGTAGTTAGTGAATTTAGTATTGTATTTAAAACGGAATTGGTGGTGTATATAGAAGATGATGTGGTTAAAATATTACATGGATCAAGACAATTGAAAATGGTAGAAGAAATGGTTGATAAATTGAAAAAATTAAAGCAACCTACAAAACGGAAACCAAATGAAATGTCAATTATCACCAATGGCAGAAATGGATTTGAGTTAAAGACTGTTTCAATAACTAAAAGTAAATTGGATTTGGATTTATACTATGAGGAGGATTTTAAAGAAGTTGATCAAATTATCCAAAATAGGTTAAACAAAAAATCTGATAAAGGTATGGTGTTGTTACACGGAATTCCTGGCACTGGTAAAACCACTTACTTGAGGTACTTAATTGGCAGATTAAAAAAGAAAATGATTTTTCTCCCTCCAGGAATGGGGGATGCCATTTCAAATCCAAATTTTGTGGAATTGTTAATGAACAACCGTGACAGTATTTTGGTGATTGAGGATGCGGAAAATTTAATTACCGACCGCGCCTTGAATCCCTTTAATGGGGTGAGTGGATTGTTAAATGTGTCGGATGGTTTATTGTCAGATTTCTTAAGTGCTCAAGTAATTTGCACATTCAACAAGCCTTTGACAATGATTGATGATGCCCTTACCCGCGAAGGTAGATTAATTGCGAGGTATGAATTTGGGAAGTTGAGTGTTGCAAAAGCACAGCGGTTGTCTGATAAATTGGGATTTAGTACCAGCATTACAGAACCCAGTACTTTGGCTGAAATAGCCTCACAAGACCAAAGAAAAATGAAAAAACCTGCCAGAGTAGTTCTGGGATTTGGCGGGGGAATAAATGCCAGAAATTAATACAATAAAAATGAAAAAATTACAAATAAGCGGCAAGGAATTGCGGGCCATTGGATTCTCTGAATCACCCGCAATTCCTATGATTATGGAGGTTGTAAATAAGCATTACAAGTTTCATGAAATGGAAGAAGTTTTAACAATTTTAAATGCACTTTGTAGCAATCCTGAATCTTTTGAATCAGATGAGTTGTTTGGAAAAGTTGCTGCAAAATTGACAGAACCCAAAGTTCCCGATACAATAGCATTGAAAGATCCTGTTCCATTTACAGTTTATGGACAAGGTGAAATTGAAGAAGGTGCAATGAAACAAATGGAAACAGCAGTGCGATTGCCTGTAGCGGTGAGTGGGGCATTAATGCCTGATGCGCATCAAGGTTACGGTTTGCCTATTGGAGGTGTGCTCGCAACAAGAAATGCGGTAATTCCTTATGGAGTAGGGGTAGATATCGGATGCAGAATGTGTTTAAGTATTTATGACATACCTGCAGCGCATTTGGACCTCAATTTGAATTTCTATAAAAGAGAGTTGATTGCGTTTACAAAATTTGGTGCCGGAAATGCATGGAAAGGTAAAGAACTTGCTGAGCACTCCGTTTTAGAGCATCCTACTTTTGGGTTAACAAAAATGTTGAAGCACTTGTATGATAAAGCGGCAGTTCAATTGGGTACTTCAGGCGGTGGAAACCACTTCGTAGAATTTGGGAAATTTGAAATGTTGGCAGATGACAAGGATTTGGGAATTCCCAAAGGGGAGTATCTCGCTTTGTTATCGCATTCAGGTTCCAGAGGTTTTGGGGCAACTGTCGCAGGTCATTACACAAAGTTGGCCAGAGAGTTGTGTGTGTTGCCTAGAGAAGCGTCGCACCTTGCATACTTGGACTTGGATTCTGAGGCGGGTATGGAATATTGGTTGGCGATGAATTTGGCTGGTGAATATGCTTCAGCATGCCATGAGGTTATTCACCAAAAGCTTACCAAAGCAATTGGCGCAAACTTGTTGGGTAGGGTAGAAAACCACCACAATTTTGCATGGAAAGAGACACACAATGGTGAAGATGTGGTGGTGCATAGAAAAGGCGCTACCCCTGCCGCGAAAGGTGTCTTGGGAATCATTCCAGGTTCCATGACAGCCCCTGGATTTTTGGTGAGGGGAAAAGGAGCTGCCAATTCACTCGACTCAGCTGCACATGGTGCTGGACGTAGAATGAGCAGAACTGCTGCCAATAACAGCATACCTCCTGCCGATTTTAGGGCGGTTCTTAAGGACCATGGTGTAACTTTAATAGGAGGGGGCTTGGACGAAGCACCAATGGCCTATAAAGACATACACAAAGTAATGGCTGCACAAAGCGATTTGGTAGAAGTGCTTGCACAGTTCACGCCTAAATTGGTAAGAATGGCCGATGACGGAAGCAGAGAAGATTAAACAACACAGGTGCTCCGGAATATAGATGCCATATTCCGGCCCTGTTTTTTTATAAATTTTATATTCAATTTTCTCCATTCAAATCTAAATCATTCCTTTACCAATTTCTCAGAATAAATGCTGCAATTTATTGAAGTATCGGTGGAAATTTCAGATACTGTTATTGTATAAACTCCGCTGAATAGAAATTTAGATTTTTCCAGCAAAAGATGTGTTCAGCATCTTTAGTCTGTCAGTATACATTTCGAGGTACAGTTTTTTAACGTTTTTCGTTAGATATGAATGGGATGTTAATTCATTTACCGTTGGGTTTGGGGTTCTGAATTTATTTAACAATGCTATAGCGCGCCTTTCTC
>JADYZD010000336.1 GCA_020853295.1 Bacteroidia bacterium
ACATCCGCAGTTTTATGGGCAAGGATAAAGTCTTTGCCACCCGTTTCACCTACGATTCTTGGATAGCTCTTGTATTTGGCAATATTGTCACCAATGGTTTTCCAAACATGCCTAAACACACCGGTGCTGCCGGTAAAATGAATTCCTGCAAATTCGGGATGGTTAAAAATAACCTCGCCAGCATCTGGACCTGAAACGTAAACCAAGTTAATTACCCCATCAGGCAATCCCGCTTCTTTAAACACCTGCATCAAAACATTGGCACTATAAATTTGGCTGTTGGCGGGTTTCCAAACCACCACATTGCCCATCATAGCCGCGCTGCTGGGCAAATTGCCTGCAATGGCTGTAAAATTGAATGGGGTGAGGGCAAACACAAATCCTTCTAGTGGGCGGTATTCCAAACGGTTCCAAATGCCTTTTGCATTGGCCGGTGGTTGCTCACTGTATATCTCCGACATGTAGTTTACATTAAACCTCAAAAAGTCGATAAACTCACAAGCTGCATCAATTTCTGCTTGATACGCATTTTTGCTCTGTGCAAGCATGGTAGCAGCATTGATGGCATATCGATATGGACCGCTAAGCAACTCAGCTGCTTTTAAGAATATGGCAGCCCTTTGTTCCCAGGGCATGTTTTCCCAAGATTCTTTTGCCGACAAAGCTGCATCTATGGCTTGTTGTACATGTGTTTTGTCTCCATTGTGGTATTTCCCAATTTTATGGGCCAAATCATGGGGAGGATAAATATCAGAAGTATTTCCGGTGCGAATTTCTGTTCCACCAATATACATAGGAATGTCCACTTCCTTGCTTCTGGCTTCAGCCAAGGCCGCTTGGAGTTTTTTTCTTTCTGGAGTGCCCGGAGCATAATCATAAACTGGCTCGTTTATAGGGTGTGGAAGCTTGAAAAATCCGTTCATATTTGGTGGCAAAATTAAGCAAGAATTGTCAAGTAAATATCTGGGATATACTAAATTTCCAAATTGACTGAATACGCGTTTTCATATCACACTTTTAGTGGATTGTTTCCAATACAGCCACCAAAACACGACATTTGCGCGTGCTTATGTGGCATACATTTATTGCAAAGATTGCGTCAATGCTTGGGCCCAATTCCCAAAACCGGATCAAGTTTTTTCTCTTCGATGGCATAGGTGCATGTATTTCTACATTTTTTCTTTTGGGATTCACCCTATTTTTTAACAAGTACTTTGGCTTGCCGCAACAGGTGCTTTTGCACCTCACCTTGGCTGCCACTTTTATTGCCCTTTTTTCACTCAGTTGCTTTTTGCTAAAGCCTAAAAAATACCAGATTTTTATGGGCATTATTATAGGTTACAATATAATTTATTGCATTTTCACCCTCTTTACTTTGATTGAAAATGGAAATACCATAACCCCAGCAGCGATAGGATATTTCACCCTAGAAATATTGATCATTTTGATCATTATCAATATTGAATGGTATGCATTAAAAAATAAAAATATTTTCCTGGAAAACTGAAAATAAAGTGTTGCATTTCCTCTGTGAATCGCTAAATCTCTGTGTGACTCTGTGTAACAAAAAAAAAGCAACACGGAAATATACGGAGAGCCTACGTTTCCTTATAAAATTACAAAACCCTTTGTGCCTCTGTGCCTTTGTGGTTCAAAAAAAGGGAACACGGAGATACACGGAGAGCCTTCGTTTCCTTATAAAATTACAAAATCCTCTGTGCCTCTGTGCCTTTGTGGTTCAAAACAAACACCATAATGAATGTGAATAGCATTCCCCAAAGAATTCAAACTTGAATTTTTGCATCTAAAATTTTCACTGTACTTTTACCCCTTATTCCCCAAAAGACCCAATTAAATGTCGGATCATTCCAATACCCTATTGCAAAATATACACAACAGCCAGTTTAATCAAGGAGTTACAATAAGCGGTCCCTTTGGCCAAAGACTGCTCACCTATGCCGATTATATTGCTTCGGGCCAACCGTTGAGGATGATTGAAAGTTTTATTGAAAAACAAGTATTGCCTTACTACGCCAATACCCATACTGAAACGAGTTTTACGGGATTGCAAACCACCAATTTGCGGGAAGAAGCCAGAAGTATTATAAAAGCCGCGGTAAATGCTACAGAGGCTGATGCCGTAATTTTCACGGGTACTGGCTCCACTGGCGCAGTAGATAAAATCAACAGGTTATTGAACCAACGCAGCACAGAAACAGGAGAAAAGTTTATTATTTTTCATGGACCTTATGAGCACCATTCCAACCTTTTGCCATGGAGAGAAAGCAATTTTGAAGTAGTTCCAATTGCCATTAAAAATGATGGACTGGTTGATTTAGACGACTTAAAGCAACAATTAATACGTTTTCAAGGAAAAGGAACACTCATAGGCAGCTTTTCTGCTGCCTCAAACGTTACTGGAACCCTATCTCCAGTAGATGCAATTACTTCCCTACTCCACCAATATGGAGCTTTGTCTTTTTGGGATTATGCAGCAGCTGCACCCTATCTAAAAATAGACATGAATCCAGGCGGAGATTTAAATAAAGATGCCATTTTTATTTCAACGCATAAATTTATAGGTGGCCCAGGTACACCCGGAATATTAATCGCAAAAAAGGATTTATTTTCAATTGATAAACCCCTGGTACCAAGCGGTGGAACTGTGCATTTTGTGACCCGAAACAAGCAGCGCTATTATGATGATGTTGAAACCCGCGAAGAAGGTGGTACCCCAGGAATTATAGAAACCATTCGCGCAGGATTGTGCTTTAAATTAAAACAAGATATCGGCGAAGAAATCATTCACAAATTGGAATCAGAAGCTGCAGATTATACCATAAATGAATTCAAAAAGTTTAAAAATATTTATATTTTAGGGAATACCGAAAGTCAAAGACTTGCATTTTTTTCCTTTCACATTCGCAGTTTTGGAAAATTTTTACACCACAATTTTGTGGTGGCCTTACTCAACGATTTATTTGGCATACAATCTCGCGGAGGATGCAGCTGTGCTGGTCCTTATGGCCATGAACTGCTGGAACTAACCAATGATGAATCAGATTTGTATATTGATGAATTAAATACCGGAAACGTAGGCATTAAACCCGGTTGGTCTCGCATTAACCTCAATTATTTTATTCCAAAATATGAATTAAAATTTATTGTGAAAGCGGTGCAATGGATTTCAGAAAATGGCTATTTATTGCTCAAAAATTACCATTTCAACGACAAAACAGGTCAATGGAAAAACACAATGAATTACCATGCCGAATTAAATAGTTTGCACACATTTAATACTGATATCAAATCCCAAAAAACGCATCATTTACAAACACCTGAGGAAAAAGAAAATGAACTTGATTCTTATTTTCTTATTGCCGACAAAATAGCTGAAGAAGCCCGACACAAATGGGAAAAAACAGAGAATCAAAACTACAATTACAACCAAATTGAAAACCCGTTAAGGTGGTATACACTTGCAGAAGATGTGCAGTTAAATGAAACCACTTTCGCATAAAAAACACTGAAAACACACACAATAATTTGAAATGAAAAAAACCATTACCTTCTTACTTGCACTTATTTTTTCAGGTCAATTTTCTTATTGCCTAGCGGCAATGGCACCTCCTAAAAAACCCAAAAACATTATACTTATGGTAGGTGATGGAATGGGATTGGTGCATTTGTATGCCGCATATGTTGCTAATGGTGGCAAACTTGATATTTACGCTTACGCACAATCCATCGGTTTAAGTATCACCAAAAGTGCAGACCATTTGATTACCGACAGTGCAGCAGGTGCCACAGCCTTTGCAACTGGCAAAAAAACAAACAACGGTATGGTTTCCGTAGCACCAGACAGTACCAAATTACCTACAATTGCAGAACAAGCCTGCGCCGCTGGAAAAAGCACTGGAATTGTGGTTAGCTGTGAGCTGCCCCATGCCACGCCAGCTGCATTTTATGCCCATCAGCCATCGAGAAGAATGTACCCCCAAATTGTGAGAGACATGAGCCAAAGTTGCGCCAATGTGATGATCGGAGGTGGGTTTCCCTATTTCGATACCACTTTGCTTGGCAAAAACGGATTTCAAGTCTCTGTAGGGATGGATGAAATGAGGGGCAATAACAGCAATAAGCAAGTGTGCTTTTACAATGCCGATTCCGTTCCCCAGAGATTCACCCAAGGCCGCGGAGATGCTCTGAGAGAAGGCAGCATGCACGCCATTGATATCTTAAGCAAAAACAAGAATGGTTTCTTTTTGATGATAGAAGGCAGTCAAATCGATTGGGGTGGGCACGACAATGACAGTGCTTATGTCATAGAAGAAGCCGTGGATTTCGACAGAACAGCTGGTGCCGTGTTGCAATGGGCCTTAAACGATAAAAACACTTTAGTAATCATTACTGCAGACCATGAATGCGGCGGCCTCACCTTGACGGATTTTGACAGTTTATCGAACCGACCTTACATGAATTTTAGCACTGGAGACCATACAGCAGAGCCTGTACCTGTCTACGCTTTTGGCCCAGGTGCTGCAGTGTTTTCAGGGGTATATGAAAACACGGAAATTTATGTAAAAATGAAAACCTTGTTCAAACTAAAATAAGCACTTAAGAACCGCCATTTAATCAATTAAATTTGCCCCATGCCCATATCATTTTGCATTATTATTCCGGCCCGATATGCCAGTACCCGCTTTCCTGGCAAACCCCTTATTGATTTGGGTGGCAAATCCATGATTCAAAGGGTATGCGAAGCTGCTAAAGAGGTGGGTGGTGCTGCAGCGGTAATCGTGGCTACAGATGATGAAAGAATTGAACAGCATGCTGCTGCCTTTGCAAAAGTGATTCTTACGGATATAGCACATCCAAGTGGCACAGATAGGTGTGCCGAGGCCTATGTGAAATCTGGTTTGAACTGCGATGTTATCGTCAATATACAAGGCGATGAACCCTTTATTCAACCCTCACAAGTTCGTGAATTACTGCGTTTGTTCGAAGATGCATCTGTGCAAATTGCAACACTCAAAAAAGAACTCACCGATTCCGTTCAAATAGAAGACCCCAATGTGGTAAAAGTGGTATGCAATACATTTGGGAGTGCTATGTACTTTAGCCGCAGTAAAATTCCTTACCAAAGAGAGGCTGGGACTGGGCAAAAGTACTACAAACATATTGGTATGTATGCGTATCGTGCAAGCACACTTCAAGAAATCACCAAACTGGCTCCTACTGCATTAGAAGAAACCGAAAAACTGGAACAATTGCGCTGGTTGGAACACAATTACCATATTGCGGTAGCTGAGACCCACTGGCAAAGTCCGGCTATAGATACCCCTCAAGACTTGGAATATGCGCTGGAATTCCTACAAACAAACCAGCTGTAATTTTCAAAACCAACCACCTACAGATTTTGTGGATTCACCGCTATTTTCAATTGCATTTGCCTAATTTCGAACCTTGAACATATCGTGTTGCGGCAATTTTGCATTGTAAATCAATAACAAATACACATGCAACACAAAAACAGACACCATTGGAAAAATTACATGAACAATCCTGAACTTGAAAAACAACAACTAAGGGGCCGTATTTGGGGTGGCATTATCCTAGTAGGCATTGGTGGCGTATTTTTAGCCAAAACACTTGGCGTTATATTGCCTCATTGGCTATTCACTTGGCCAATCATCTTGGTTTTGGTGGGTATTTATACGCTGGGCAAACATGGCTTTAACAACCTGGGTGGACTCATTCCACTAACCATTGGTTTGGCCTTTTTGGCAGAAAAAATTGTACCCAACATTCACATTGCCCATATCGCTTGGCCATCTCTCATTATTCTTTTTGGCCTGTATATGATCATATCACCAAAAGGCTGGCGCAAAAAAAAATTGAATGCTGAATGGCAAAACCCATCATTTGGCACCTCAGATAAATCAACCGCCAGTAGCGATATGATTGACCTCGACTCCGTTTTTTCAGGGGTTGAAAGAACTGTAATAAGCAAAAACTTTAAAGGTGGAACCGTGAACTGCGTATTTGGCGGCACCGAAATCAATTTAATGCAAGCCGATATTGAAGGCACAGTAATAATTGACATCAACTGTGTGTTTGGCGGTGTAGATTTAACCGTACCTGCTAGCTGGAAAGTGCAGAATGAAATTGCCGCTATCCTCGGTGGTGTCGAAGACAAGCGCACTATCCATCAGGACGCCCTTGAAACTACCAAAATATTGGTATTAAAAGGAACAGTTGTATTTGGCGGTGTTTCTGTAAAAGGATATTAATATGCCTTGGTTCAGCACCTGTTTGGTTTTTAAAGTCGAGAATCAAACCCAGATTGAACATACATTCTACGAAGATGTTTGGATGATTATTCAATCGGAAAATGAAGTCAAAGCATGTGAAAAAGCCTTGGATGAGGGCCACAACAGAAGTGAAATATTTTTGAACGTTCATTCTGAAAGTATTTCATGGAAATTTATAGGCTGCAAAACCTTGAAAGAAATCACCCTAGAAGATGTTGTGGTCATTCACAGTGATACGAAAATGCAAGCCGGAGCAGTGAATCATGTTGCCCAAAATGCCCACCAAACAGCATAAATTTGAACTCAGCATTTAAAAAATTCGTACTGTTTACACTTAGCCCTGCTTTGGCAGGGTTTGGTGCAATGTGGTTTGTCATCATTAGCGCAACCGGTGGTTTGTACAAATTACAAGCTGTTTTAGACGCTGCAATTAGCGTAGGACTTTTGGCCTTATTTTCTCTAGTGATCGGCAATATCTTAAAATATTACCGACCCACTGGTGGTAGGGAATGGAACCTCATAGCATGGATTGTTGTGTTCGCTGGAATATGGTGGTTGGCTTCTAGCAAAACCGTTGGATTTCTGGTAAAAAACAATGCCGATTATAGCTCCCTAATTTCCCACACATTTACCTTAAGACTTTTCATGGCTATTTTGGTCTTAACCTGTGTGGCATTGATAACTTGGGTGCGCAAACAAAGTGCCAGCAATGAGAAATCACAAGCGCGGTTTAACGAGATTGACAAACTGGCAAAAGATGCAGAACTCAATGCACTCAGACAGCAATTACAACCTCATTTTTTGTTTAATAGCCTCAATAGCATACAAGCATTAATTGCTACCGATCCAGAAACAGCGCATAGAATGGTAATTCAACTCAGCGATTTTCTCAGAGGAACCTTGCGCCAAGACAATCTGGCTATGCAAACTGTGGAAGAAGAAATTGAACACACCCGTCTTTATCTTGAAATAGAAAAGGTGCGTTTTGGAGAACGGTTAATGGTGACATTAAATGTAGATGAGGCTTATAACAATAGACAAATTCCAGCATTAATCTTACAACCTTTGGTAGAAAATGCCATCAAACATGGGGTATATCAAACCACTGGCCCTGTAGAAATAAAAATAATGGTTTCCGGCAATGCTTCCCATACAGAGCTCACCGTGCAAAACCCCTATGATGCTAAATTTGTGAACCATACCAAAGGAACTGGTTTCGGTTTAAGTTCCGTTGGACGAAGGTTGTTTTTATTGTACAACGAACCCCAGCTGATGGTTACACAAGCCGATGAATCTATTTACTCTGTAAATATTAAAATTCCCAACAAATGAAAATTGTAATTATTGATGATGAGTCGCTGGCAAGACAATATGTAAAATCTTGTTTAAAAGGACACGAAAACATTGAAATATGCGCGGAATGCGCCGATGGTTTTGAAGGAATTAAAGCCATACAAGAGCACAAACCCGATTTGATATTTTTAGACATTCAAATGCCCCGTATTAATGGATTTGAAATGTTGGAATTGTTAGAGGAAGTGCCTTCGGTGATTTTCACCACTGCGTTTGACGAATATGCCATGAAAGCATTTGAAGCAAATGCGGTAGATTATTTATTAAAACCCTTTAATCAAGACCGCTTTAACAAGGCTTTTTCAAAGGTAAAAATCAATACAAATTCTGCTTCTATATTCAATGAAAGTCCTGCCAAAAGTCCAGAAGAAGCAAACAGAATTGTACTCCGTCATCAAGGTGAAATTCGCATTATTCCAGCAGCAGATGTCATGTATATTGAAGCTTGGGATGATTACGTAAAAATACACACTGCAAAAGAAGTTTTCGTAAAAAAGAAAACCCTTTCCTATTATGAAA
>JADYZD010000337.1 GCA_020853295.1 Bacteroidia bacterium
ATGGAATACTTATACTCACCGATTTTATCCTTCTAAAATACTGGCCTGGGAAATCCATATCGTATAGTGCTTCTGGTATTTCAAACGCACATTTACCAGATGCTTTTAATTCCATCAATGTCATTGGATCCAATTGAGCTATAGAAATGTGTTTGGTAATCTCATAGTCACGTTTTTCATTATCATCCATATAGGCTTTCTCCAACTGTCTTAAACCAAATTGAAGTTTTTCGCCCGACATCAAACCATTTACCTGATTGTCCCAATAATTGTTTATGATTCGTCTTGGATTTTCAACACCCCTTTCAAATCTGTAGGATTCTTCTGCTTTTATGGCCAAATCATAAGCAAGGTTGTAGGTTTGGCGATGCAGTTGTAGCAATTGTTCTTTTTGCCATAAATACAATTCTTCATTAGAGAATTTAGAATATAAAAAAGCTTCCGTTTCTTGTGCATTTTCTATTTGCTGCAAGTGATTTTTTAATTCTTTTTGTGCAATTTGAAACCTGATTTGTGCCCCTAAAATTTGTTTATCTAATTGTATAATTTCGCGCGCAGCTGCATTGGCCTGCATAGTCCAGTCTTGGTCTCTTCTAATGTAAGAAGCCATTTTGGAAGCCCTATTTGCTTCATAAGACATTTGTGAACTTACGATACCCAGAACTCTGCTAGCCGCGCTTACTGCCGCACCCACCTGTTGCCCTCCAAATCCAAATCCAGCACCTACTCCCATAGGCTTGCCATCCACTGTAAATTGTGGAATTAAATGCAAAACACCCGCTAATGCCTCGGTAGTAGAAGCGCTAATTTGAAAAATATTTGCACTTTCCATTTTTTCCAAATCCTCTTTTTCTTTGGGTATCAATTTCACACCATTCTGACCGCCGTGCAAGGAGACATCAACATCAACCCTCGTTTCCCTTATTATTGTTTCATTTATAGATGTTTCACTATCAACTGACTCGTCAAAAAATTCTATATCAGGAATGTCAGTATCACCTATTCCCAAAAGTTCCAAATAATGTCTGCGGCGTTCTTTAATTGAGATTCTGTTTTTCATCAGACCCTCCAGATTAATTCTTGCTTCCAATACTTGCCGTTCCTTAACTTCAGATATCAGGTTAAGCATATTGACCTCTTGCGCTGCCCTAATTCTTGTTATCATTTCAGCTTCTTTTTTCTCAATGGCATTTAAGAGAGCAGCCCCAAAGCCTTGCACCTCACGACTGAGCTCAATTGCTTTTTGAACCAAGTATTGAAAGCGGTATTTGGAATTACTTGAAAATCCTACTGTGTATAGATCGCGGATATTGAATCCTGCTGAGGCTGCTTGAACCAATAAGCCCGGATCAATAGGAGGTTCAAACAGAGCCAATTTTCTAAATGTACCATCGATGTTCTGACAATGTCTTATTTTAAATAGGCGATCGGCCACGGTTTCCCAATACTTCATCATTTTATCGTTGGCGGGAATGCAGAAGTAAAATGATGTACCTAGACCAAGTACTGAACTTGTAGTTTCTTCACCAGATGAGGCAACGCTGCTATTGGGAAAAATGTTCTCCATCGCAACCATGGCATTGCTAAAGTCATCTAATTTTACGCGAAGTGAATCATATGTTTCTGCATTTACCTCCCCGCGTTTTGGAACAAACTCTGGTCGCTTTCCTAAGATATGATTGGCAATTACGTACAGTTGTGTTGCCTCATTGATGCTTTCAATCGTATCCCTTCTGAATAAATCATCTCCCCAAGCTACCAAATTATCTATGTATTGAAGCACCACTTTAATCATATATGCAGATGGCCTTCTAGCAGCAATCTTATGTGGCTTAAATGGATTTTCTCTCCAGTCTTGAACGGTCACATTCTCATTTAAAGCATCATAGGATTCATTAATACTTCTAAGAATTTGATCCACTTGTTCTGTTATGCTTGTTTTAAATGGATATACTTTCCAATAACTCAAAATTTCATTGCCTGGCGTAGGCCTTTCATTGGTTGTGGGATCAAAAATGTAATGAAACCATTGCATGGCCTCAGCATATTTTCCATTTTTACTCAGTCGTGTTGCTACAAATAAAGGAATCTGAAAAAACAATTCCCAGTTGTACATGGAATAAGCGCCATTCACAGAGAAATCTATATTTTCTGCAGCAAATTGAGCATCAACCAAATCCGTATTGGGCCTAAAGGTTTCACTAAAAACAGCGCCATTATCATCATACAACCTAGTTCCCAAAACATCCGTTTCAGTATCTGCATTTAAGACAGCAGCTATGCCACCTTGATTTAACAGATTTATAAAAGTGGCCGTATGCGGATGGTAAAAAGTATGAAATTTTAAACCATTTTTTTCAGGAGTGAAAGGAATAATGTGTGCTATATCTCCCAAAAAAGAAATGAGGTTGTCTTGCTGGAATTCCCCGTAAGCGTGCCCTCCATTTCTATTGGGTAATAAACCCATATTATCAGAATCTTTAATGAATGCCCCCTTGTTTTTGATAGTTGAAGTTTCGCCCAACCTTGTCCCAGCTGCATTAATAATTGGTAATTCTATTAATTTAGGCTTTTCAACTCCAGCAATCACCAATGGCTCAGCTGGTTTAATTAAATCAACCAATACAAATTGTTGAGTGTTACTATTTACGGGTTTGGTAAAATAATTCTTATTTTCTGCCATATAAAAGAATGGGGCAGTATTTGTATTCCAAAAATCAACCTCATTTAACTGATCAAATAATATTTTATATTTTTTAGTGGATTGTAAATAATTTTTATCAGTGCTTCTATTAATTCTTTTTGA
>JADYZD010000338.1 GCA_020853295.1 Bacteroidia bacterium
AGTATTTATATACTACACAACAATTGGAAAATATGATGTGTATGACCTTAGGTGGTAGGGTAGCAGAAGATATTATTTTTGGTAGAATCAGTACAGGTGCGCAAAATGATTTGGAGCGCATCACTAAGATGGCTTATGGCATGGTGACAATTTATGGCATGAATGCGAATATCGGAAATGTAAGTTTTAATGATAGCAACCAAGAGTATGGTTTTACCAAACCTTATAGCGATAAAACTGCCGAAATGATAGACCATGAGGTGAGGTTGATTATTGACAGTTGCTACCAAAAGACCAAGGAATTATTGATTGAGAAGCGCGATAAGTTGGAAGAGCTTGCTAAAATTTTGTTGGAGAAAGAAATATTGTTTCAACATGATTTAGTTGAGATACTTGGTGCAAGACCGCACGATAAGGTAGAGGAAACTGTGCAAGAAGCAGTGGTGGTAAACGAAACAGATTTGGGTGCAAGCGCAGAGGTTAAAGCAGAAGGCACCAGTAGTATTGTTGAACCCATGGTGATAGCGCCAAGCAATGAAGTGCCACCTTCTAACGAGCCTTATATTAAGGATCCAGAAGCGCCTATACAACCTTAATTAGCCATATGGATTTGTAAGTAAAAGAACATTGAGGAAGCCCGTGCAATTTTTTGTACGGGCTTTTTTTGTGTTGTGTACGGTTTGTCTGGGTTGAATAAGATCATTGGGAGGAAAGAAATTTTTTTTGCGTTAAGAGAATATCTTTTGTATGAATTCATGGGAATTTGTGATGAGTTGATTGGATTTCTTTTTGCGAAAATTATCCTTGCTATTCTCGTGCTTGGAGACTAGATTGAACAACCAAAGAAGTACACCATGATCAAGCAAATAAATACATTTAACGAATACGAATCTGAGTATCAAAAAAGCATTGTAGCACCCGAATTATTTTGGGCAGAAATAGCCGAATCTTTTACTTGGAAAAGTAAGTGGAACAAAACACTTGAATGGGATTTTTCTGAACCCAAAGTAGAGTGGTTTGTTGGGGGTAAATTAAATATAACCGAGAACTGTTTAGATAGGCATGTTTCAACGCGAGGAGAGCAAACTGCTATTATCTGGGAGCCCAATAATCCCAAGGATTTGGTGAGGAAGGTGAGCTATGCCGAATTGCATGTGATGGTGATGAAATTTGCCAATGTTTTGCAGAGGCTAGGTGTGCAAAAAGGGGATAGGGTTTGCATCTATATGCCTATGGTTCCTGAGGCTGCAGTGGCCATGTTGGCGTGTGCGCGTGTTGGGGCAATTCACTCGGTTGTATTTGCAGGATTTTCTTCTCAATCTTTAGCCGATAGAATAAATGATGCTGAGTGCAAAGTATTGTTAACAGCAGATGGCATGATGCGTGGTGAAAAGAAGTTTGATTTAAAGCAAATTGCTGATGAGGCTATGGCAAATGCTCCCACTATTGAGACCTGTGTGGTATACAACCACAAGAATTTTGATGTGCCTTTGAAGGCAGGCAGGGATTATGATTGGAGTGCTTTAATGGCAGACGCGGAATCGGTTCAGACCGCCATAGAAATGGACAGTGAAGACCCTTTGTTTATTTTGTATACCTCTGGCTCTACTGGTAAACCAAAAGGCGTATTGCATACCACTGCGGGTTATATGGTTTATGCGGCATATACTTTTAAAAATGTTTTTCAATATGAAGATAGGGATGTGTTTTGTTGTACTGCCGATATTGGTTGGGTAACGGGACATAGTTATATTGTGTATGGTCCATTGTTAAATGGTGCTACTACTTTGATGTTTGAAGGCATACCGTCTTATCCTGATGCGGGAAGATTTTGGGAGGTAATTGATAAGCATCAAGTGAATATTTTTTATACTGCACCAACTGCTATTCGTTCTTTGGAGGTATTTGGTGAGGAGCCTTTTATTGGCAAAGATTTGAGTTCGTTAAAAGTATTGGGATCTGTGGGAGAGCCTATTAATGAAGAGGCTTGGCAGTGGTATCATAAAAATGTGGGCAAAGGAAACTGTCCGATTGTAGATACTTGGTGGCAAACAGAAACAGGTGGAATTATGATTTCGCCATTGGCAAATATTACGCCATTACGACCAGCTTTTGCAACTTTGCCCTTACCTGGAATTCAACTGTGTATTGTGAATGAAAAAGGGGAGGAAGTACTTGGAAATGGGGTGGAGGGAAATTTATGTGTTAAGTTTCCTTGGCCTGGTATGGCGCGCAGTTTATATGGCGACCATGAGCGGTTTAGGACATCTTACTTTTCTACCTATCCTAATTTATATTTTACGGGTGATGGATGTAAGCGAGATTTGGATGGATATATTAGGATAACAGGCAGGGTTGATGATGTGATAAATGTGTCTGGACACCGCATTGGCACTGGTGAAGTGGAGGATGCGATAGATGAGCATGGTTATATTATTGAGAGTGCTGTGGTGGGTTATCCGCACGATATTAAAGGGCAGGGAATATGGGCTTTTGTGGTATGTGATAGGGAGCATCATTCGTATGAAGAATTGTGCACGGAAGCGAAGGCGCATGTATCAAAAGTGATTGGTCCATTTGCGCGTCCAGATCGTATACAAGTGGTAAAGGCATTGCCAAAGACTAGGTCGGGCAAAATTATGCGACGCA
>JADYZD010000339.1 GCA_020853295.1 Bacteroidia bacterium
GCAGCCACTTTTTCGTCTTTGGTAAGCACTTTGTCGTGAGCAGCCATTTTGTAACGGCCCAAGCCAGAACGAACTACATTGGCCAAAGAGCCTTTTTGTTTGTCGCAAGCAGCAATGGCTTCATCAATTTTGTGGTTTGCAAGTAGCTCACGCACTTTGCGAATGAATACAGTTGCATTTCCACGGCCACTGGCTTGACCCAAAGTAATTAACCTTTCAATGAAGAAAATAATTACAATAATGTTAATACCTACAAGCATGGGTACAATAAATCCACCGCGGTGAATGATACCCAAAATGTTTGTCGGGTGCCCTCTTAGAACGTCACGATCTTGAAAATTGGCGGCATTACCCATAATGAATTTGTAGATAAGGACTGCGCATACAAATGCGAAGATGATTGCACCGGCTGCAAAAAGCCCTGTCATTGTAGAATTTCCGGTTTGTTTGGATGGATTATTCATATCTGAATGATTGTCTATTTTTGGAAGGTGCAATAATACTGTGACATTGTGTTAAAAGCAAATGACCAAATTGTTAATTGACACCGTTTTTACATGTTTAAGACGTTTAAGTACCCTAAGCACCCCTAACTTCTCTTTTACATATCCACAAAAACTCATCATCGATAAAAAAATTGTCGATAGTTTGTAAAATTGAAACCGAATTATTTATGAAAAAGTGGATTCTAAGATTGCTGCTATTGCTGGTACTTGCAGGGGGTGGTTACTTTATTTGGAAATGGTATTTTCAAAAATCGGAAAGTATTGATGCCTTCAAACTGGTTCCGGCCGATGCCGTTTTTATTGTTCAAACCGATGAACCGGTAGAAGGTTGGAAAAAATTTAGCCACAGCGAAATGTGGAACCACCTTAAAAAGTTTAAACCCCTCGGCGATATTGGAAAAATGGCCGATGCTGTAAGCAATACCATTGAAGACAATGACCTTATTTTTAGTGCCTTTGGCCATAGAAATGTGCTCATCAGTGCACATGTAACCTCTGCCACAGATTATGATTTTCTGTATGTGTGCGACATGAAAGAGGGTTCAAAATTCAGCACCGTTACCGATGGCATTATAAGTTTATTAAAGCGGGCTGGTTATACTTATACTTCTGGCGATGTATCTGGCAATACCACCCACCTTTTTTATGACCCCAAAGACAAAAGCACCCTGCACCTGGCCTTTGTTGCCAATCAATTGGTCTGTTCATACAACTCCAAAATTTTCACCAACTCTTTACAGCAAACCAAAGAGGGGTTTTTCTCTACAGATGCCAATTTTGGAGAAATAGCCTCAGCTACAGCACAAAATGGGCTTTGCAGAATTTACCTAAACCATGCCTATGTGCCCAACTATTTGGGGGTTTATATGGACGATATTTCTTCGATGAAAGGCCTGTTTGGCGCTATGAAATACACCGGAGCCAATGCCGAAATGAACGATGAAATCCTCAGTTTTAATGGTTACACCAGCATAAACGACAGCATGAGTTCCCAATTGCGTGCCATGCACCGTTCAGGCAAAAGCAGCACCGATTCCCAGTCGGTGTTGTCCGACAGAACAGCATTTATGCTGAGTATGTGTTTTCAAAGTTTTGCGAAATTTTATGAAAACCTCAAGGATGTAATGAAAGAAGACCAAGCCTCATGGGACGAATTCAACAAAACCAAAAAGAAAGTAGAAACCTTACTCAGGTTCAAACTAGAAGAGGATTTACTGGGCTGGATCGATGACGAAGTAACCATTGCCCAATACCAGCAAGAAAGGGTAATTGGCTCCAAACTACACACCATTGCGGCCATTAAAGCCCTAAGTGAAGACAAGGCCATTGAAAAACTGGGCAAACTGGAAAAGCGGTTGAAACTCATTGGTAAATTTAAAACCGAAAAGTACAAAGAGCACGACATCCATTACATGGAAATCCGTGGCCTGTTTCGTTTGCTGTTTGGAAAACTGTTTGATAAAATTGAAAAACCTTACTACACCATTATTGATGGGTATGTGGTTTTCTGTGATGATCCTGCTACCCTTTTGCGCACCATAGATGATTATGATGCCGATAAAACCCTGGCTCAAAATGAAGATTTTAAATCATTTTATAACGGATTTAAAAATGAAAATACCCTGCTGGCTTATGTGAATTTGAAAAAATATTTTTTGAACCTTAAAGGAATTCTAGATCCCGAAAGTTTTAAAACTTCTTACAACAATAGACAATACATCATCTGCTTTCCACATATTGGTTTTCAAATGGTGCAAGATGGCGACAATTTCGACACCCGCATGCATGTTAAATTCCAAATGCCGAATGAATACGATTTGGAAATAACAGAAGGGAAAGCCCTGAATTTAGAAGAATTGGAAGAATTGGATACCATGAGTGATGCCGATGCCTTCATATTAGAACATATCAATGGTTCCATTAAAAAAGAACTGTATGATAATGGACAAGTGAAGTTTTTGGCAGAAATGAAGGATGGCACACTACACGGCCGGTATATTGAATACTGGGAAAACGGCACCATTAAAATCAAAGGAAAATACCGAGAAGGGGAGAAAAATGGCAAATGGTATTTTTATAAAGAAAACGGCGAATTCGACCACAAGGAAAAATTCAAAAAAGGCGATTCAGATGCAGCGCTGCCCGAGGATGAGCCGGTTGTAGAAGACCCAATTTAGCCCCCGTCGCCTTGTTGTTCCTCCCTTGGAGGTTCAGAAGGTGGCGAATCCTGTGTTTTCTTTCCAGCGGGTTTCTTGGGTTTGTTTGGATTGCCACCTGGTCCCTTTTTTGCACCAGCCTTTGCAACCAATTCCTTCTGCACCTCCTTTTCCACTTTGGGCAACATCACAATCTTTTTGGCAGAAATTACTTGTTTTAGCTTTTCCGAATACGTGCTAAACAATTCAACCTCTGTTTGCCTTAATTTTATAGCATCTGCCAAATAATCATTGGCTTCTTGTTCTGTCAATTCTTCAGGCTTCTTGCCTTTCCATTTGCTGCGAAAAGCTTTTCTAGATTGTTTCAGCTTTAATTGATACTCGTCGTAAATCGGGAAAAATTTTTCAGCCTCAGTGGGAGTTAAAGCCAACTTTTGGGTAAAAAGGTCTTTCCTTATTTTCTTGAGGTTTTCAATTTTCGCCTGTTTGAGGCTGTCATTCTGTTTTTTATTTCCTTGGGCCAATGCAGAATTTGTGCAAGCCAAAAGAATCAAAACAGCAATAATGGAACTATACTTTTTCATTTTAAAGTTCAAATTCATCAAACAATCCATCTTCTATATCCAATACCAACAAGCCAGCATCTTCAAGTTCCGCGGCAGTTTTGTAATCAGCAGCTGATAAGGCTACTACAGCTTTATTGCTTGCAGTAGGCTGTTCCATTTCTTCTATTACTGCTTCGTAAAGTTGTGCTTCAACAATTTCAGGCTGCATATTAAGACTATCCATAGGCTTCACTTCTTGCACCGGAACAGGGGTTTTAACTGCCAACGCCTTTGGCACATCATTGTTGCGGGTATTGTTTAACACAAACCAGGCACTCACTGCAATTGCAACAACTGCTGCCGCCGCAGCTATCCATTCTGCAAACGGTCTTTTATGCGTAACTGTCAATTTCGCTTTGGACACTGGTTCCTGCATTTTTTGCAACAACTTGTCTTCAAATGACTCAAAATACCCTTCAGGTGCAATGTAAGGCGATTTGATTTTATCATTTTTAGGTTCCATATATGTTAGATGTTTAAATTGCTAAAAGGTTTAAAGGCTTCTTTGAAGTTGTTCTTCAATTTTTTTAACTGCATGAAAATAACTGGCTTTAAGGGCTCCTACAGATGTGCCGGTCACTTCAGAAATCTGTTCGTAACTCATTTCTGAAAAATACTTTAAATGGAACACCAGTCGCTGTTTATCAGGCAATACCAGCAGTGCTTTCTGCAATTTTATTTCTATTTCCTCGCCACTGATGTTGTTTTCCGAATCCATCAATTGCGACAACTCAATAGCAGC
>JADYZD010000340.1 GCA_020853295.1 Bacteroidia bacterium
TGTGCTGGAAGTAAATGCTGCCCCTGGTTTTAGAATGCATATTGAACCTACTGTTGGTATTCCAAGAAATGTGGCAGAGCCCGTTATTGATATGTTGTATCCTCCTGGACAATCTGCCAGAATTCCGATTATTGCTGTAAGTGGTACCAATGGCAAAACCACCACTACCCGTTTGATTGCGCATATCGTAAAACAAATGGGCTATAAAGTAGGCTACACCACTACAGATGGTGTGTATATTCAAAACAGATTGATGATGACTGGAGATTGTACAGGTCCTGTTTCAGCTGAGTTTGTTTTAAAAGACCCTACTGTTGATTTTGCAGTATTGGAATGTGCACGTGGCGGCATTCTCCGTGCTGGACTAGGTTTTCATAATTGCGATGTAGCTGTGGTTACCAATGTTGCAGCAGACCACCTTGGCTTGCAAGGAATTGATACCATGGATAAATTGGCTCGGGTAAAATCAGTAGCAGCCAGAAGTGTTTTTAGAAATGGATACGCCATACTCAATGCTGACGACGACTTGGTATATGCCATGAAAGATGATGTAGAATGCAATGTGGCCTTATTTAGTATGGACCCAAACAGCAAAAGAATTAAAAAACACTGCGCTGATGGAGGTTTGGCATGCATCTACGACCCAGAAGACCATTTTGTAAGTATCCTCAAAGGAACTTGGAAAATGAGGGTAGAAAAAGTTAGCAATATTCCCATCACATTTGGAGGTAAAGCTGAATTTAACATATCCAATACTTTGGGAGCAGTGCTGGCATGCTTTGTGCGAGATTTTAAAATTGAAGACATTCGTCAGGCATTGCAAACGTTTGTCCCCTCTCCTGCCCAAACTCCTGGCCGCTTAAACATGTTCCATTTCCGCAATTTTACCGTTATGCTGGATTATGCACACAATGCACATGGAATGAATGCCATAGGAAAAATGGTGGCGAAAATCGAAGCCAGTAAAAAGGTGGGAATCATTGCTGGAGTTGGCGACCGCAGAGATGAAGACACCATAGAATTGGCCGAAGAAGCTGCAAAAGTATTTGATGAAATAATTATTCGTCAGGATAAAAATTTGCGCGGTAAAAGCGATACTGAAATCATTAATTTATTGAAAAAAGGACTTACCAATATTAAGCCCGATATGCCCATACACGTAATTCCAAAAGAATCCGAGGCCATAGATTTTGCCATTTCTAATGCACAAAAAGACAGCTTTATTACCATTATCAGTGATGTAGTACCAGATGCACTAGAACAAGTAAAAACAATGAAGGAGCAAGAGGAAGAAGCTGAACTTACTGTGGCAAGAAGTATGGGTTAATTGTTGATTTTCTCGTTTTAATTACGCATATTTTTTTTTTAAAAATATAAATGTCTTTACTCATTTATGGCGCCAATGGATACACCGGAAAATTAGTGGTACAACAAGCCATTGCCAAAGGCCTTAAACCAACAATTGCCGGTAGAAATGAGGAATCCATTTCTAAAATGGCCATTGAATTGGGCTTACCCTATTTGGTATTTTCATTGGATAATATTGATGAAATTGCTAGTCATTTAAATCCATTTTCTGTAGTACTACATTGTGCAGGCCCTTTTAGCGAAACCGCCAGGCCCATGATAGAAGCCTGTTTGATTTCTCAAACACATTACTTGGATATCACCGGTGAAATAGCCATTTTAGAATGGACTTTTCAAAAAAATGCAGAGGCCATTTCTAAAAATATCATGCTCATGTGTGGTGTGGGATTTGACCTGGTTCCAACGGATTGTGTGGCCAATAAATTAAAAAATTCAATGCCAGATGCCACCCACTTAGAAATTGCTTTTTATATGAAAGGTGGCAGCATTTCTCATGGCACCATGACCACAATGGCAAACAATTTGGGCAATACCAGTTATGAAAGAATCAATGAAAAATTGGTAGCAAAACCATTGGCACATAAAGGCAAAACAGTGGATTTTAATATTGACAAAAAATTCTGCATTTCCATTCCTTGGGGTGATTTGTATAGTGCGTATGTATCTACTAAAATTCCCAATATCACTACCTATTCTGCAGCATCAAAAAGCACTTATTATATTTTAAAATTACAATTTATTTTAAACCCAGTTTTAAAAAGCAAATGGTTTAAAAAAATATTCAAAACATATATTGATAAAAACATAACAGGTCCTACTCCCGAACAAAATAAAAACGGACGCAGCTATGTATATGGTGCCGCTTCGAATGCTTTGGGAAATAGAATTGAAACCGTACTTGAATGTGCCGAAAGCTACCAAATTACAGCTATTGCAGCTGTTCACATTGCTCAAAAAGTATTGGCAGGAAATAGCAAATCGGGGTACCAAACCCCAGCATCTTGTTATGGCGCAGATTTAATTCTAGAAATGGAAGGCAGTCAATATTTAAAATAGACCTATTCGTTTTCCAATACCCACATTTTTTGAATTTCAGAGGCATTTCCATCTGCCCAAATTCTACAAAAATAGGTACCGGTTTTTAAGGAATTTCCCAATTGAATTGATCCTTTATTTTCTTCAAGATTCACCGCTGTTCTGGCCACCAGTTGTCCAGTAGCATTGTAAATGTGGCATTCCACTTTTAAATATTCTTTGCCAGTAATGATGTTAAAATGGGACCCGGAATTTGGATTTGGAAACAGCAAAAATTGGGGTTTTACAAATTCTTGTGTGGCATTTGCTTTGGGCTCATAAAACCAATTTGTTGCAGTTTCTGCATTGGCAAAAAAATCAAACATGGCTTTGCCTATTTTCTGTTCACCGGCTGGGGTTAAATGCAAGCCATCATTGCCCACATCAGTATTACAATCAAATTGAAAACCATCTTTACGGGTTTCACTGCCGTTTGTCCAATGATAAGAACCAAAAAGAGGCAAGGCTATTTTCTTGTTATTTCCCTTGTATTCAAAACCAACATTGCCGGCACTGGCACTGTCAATCAGCCATTTTATTGCCCAGCCATTGTAATAATCTCTAGGCGCCAATAGGCCTTTGCCTGGAGAACCACCGCCAGATAGATCTATCCAGCCGGCATAAGCGCGGGCAGATAAGTAGCACAATTTTAAATTGGGAAATTTTAATTTTAAAGTTTGCAACAGCACTTTTAAGTCTTGCAACAATGCTTGAGGTGCTCGTGGAAAAACAGTATCTGCAGCTTGGGTATTGTCGGTTTCCAACCAAACGATTTGCACTTGTTTAAAATTCAACTTCATGGAATCAAAAAGTTTGATTGTTGACTTCCAGTAATTGTCCAGTGGGTCATTCATTTTTTGCACCCCTTGTCCGCCGATACATGTATTTACCAGAACCAATTTTTTATTGATTTTTTTAAAGGTATCACAAAAACCTGCAAATGCATCAAACTCGGTTCTGGGATTGGAGGCCCCAACACCGGCAAATACTATTTTCCCGCTTGGAGATGCATTGCCACTTGAATCTAAAGGCCCAATGGAATTGGCATTGTTTAGGGCATCTGTCAAATAATTTCCTACAGGCACATTTGAGCCATTTGTATAGAGTCCGCCAGAAAATCCGCGATACTTGGAAGTTCCCAAGTCCGGCAAAGGTTTTAATCCTACATTGGGGAAAGAACAATTCTTTTGCTGGGCGTGCAATACAAAGGCCTGTGCAAACATTACAAACATCAACAATCTCCTATTCATACTAGCTTTGTCGGCAAATTTAGGAAAAGGTTGCACTAAGTAATTGCAAAACCAATTTCTACATTCATGCAGGATATAGTAATTTCGCGGCCACAAATACTGAATCCATGAAATTTGACATAGTTATAATCGGTAGCGGACCTGGCGGATACGTAGCGGGCATTCGCGCATCACAACTCGGCAAAAGCGTTGCCATAATTGAACGTTCTGAATTGGGCGGCATATGCCTCAATTGGGGATGTATTCCCACCAAAGCCCTTTTAAAAAGCGCCCAGGTTTTTGATTACATCAACCATGCAGCCGATTATGGTATAACTGTATCCGGACAAACCGTGGATTTCGACGGCATTGTTAAACGCAGCCGCGGTGTAGCGGGCGCCATGAGCAAAGGGGTAGAGTTTTTGATGAAGAAAAACAAAATCACCGTAATTAAAGGTGCAGGAAAATTGGCTGGAAAAGGCAAAATAAATGTTACCCATGAAGGCAAAACTGAGTTGGTAGAAGCCGACCACATTATTTTGGCCACAGGTGCCCGCAGCCGTGAGTTACCGAATATCAAAATCGATGGTACACATGTAATTGGCTACAGAGAGGCTATGGTGTTGCCCAAACAACCAAAGGAAATGTTGGTGATTGGCAGTGGCGCTATAGGAATGGAATTCGCTTATTTCTACAATTCTATTGGCACCAAAGTAACCATTGTTGAGTTTTTGCCCAGAATACTTCCAGTTGAAGATGAAGATGTAAGCAAAACTATGGCCATGTATTTTAAGAAAAAAGGCATTGATATCCTTACCGATTCTTCTGTAGAGAAAGTAGATATCAAAGGCGACCGTTGCCATGTTTCTGTAAAAACAAAAGATGGTGAAAAGACTTTTGAATGTGACGTAGTGCTTAGCGCAGCTGGTGTTCAAACCAATTTAGAAAACCTTGGCCTTGAGGAAATGGGAATTAAAACCGATAAGGGCAAAGTTATCGTAGATGAGTATTACAATACTTCAGTTGCCGGTGTATATGCCATTGGCGATATCGTACCAGGCCCAGCTTTGGCGCACGTTGCCAGCGCTGAAGGTATTATTTGCGTTGAAAAA
>JADYZD010000341.1 GCA_020853295.1 Bacteroidia bacterium
CCAATCGAACACCTTCCGAAAATTGAGCATTAAACCTTATTTGGCATTGGGCATTAGTCCGGTAGATGGAGATGAACTGGCTGTGCAATTAAATTTGGATGCTCAGTTGTGGTTGAATGATAAAATGGATTTAAGAGCTGGCGCACATACTGGGAATTTTACAGGAGGGATGTTGGGCGGTACCTACTATCTAACGAACAGGATAGTATCTAAAAGCCAGAAATTCATTGTATCGGAATCAACTGAAACTAGGGGAAATACAGAAACTACAACAACAAATTATTATAGGGCGGAAGGCAACATAAAAAAAATAAAAGGTATTGCCATTGATGTAAAATCTGGGGTCATTCCCAATTCACTCCAAGAGAAAAAGCTATACAGCCAGATAGATTTTGGCATGGATTTTCAAAGTTTCGCTAGAAATTACTATGAAAAAAGCGATGGGGAATATTACCCCAGTAACAAAAACGGCTGGACCAGTTTTAAGCTACAGGGTGTAATTGGTATTGGCGAGAAATTTGCAGTAGGTGCTGTTGGCACCTTGCAGGCATCAAGAAGGCCATGGAAAGGCGCTACCATGTATTTGACCATTCCACTTGGGGTGCTAAAAACCTTTGGCAGTGGAGGTGAAATCATTCCCATTATCTCTCCAGGCTTCGGATTGTCCATCAATCTCATTAAAAATAAAGCATCTGTTAGTAAGTAAAAAAACGGAAACCAAAGCCCAAATCCTAAAAAAGTCATGAACCACTGAAATAATCTATTTTTGAAAAATGAGAATTGCAGTAGCGATAGTGGATGACAAATATGTGAATAGGCTTGGGCATAAACACAAATTGGATCACGACAGTGACATTCACATTGTTTATGAATCAGAAAATGGTGAAGATTTTCTGGCCAGAATTAAGGAGAATGCTGCAGACATTGATGTTGTTTTAATGGATATAGAAATGCAGGGTTTGAATGGAATTGAAACCATTTTTAGGAGTAAGTCTATTGCACCTCACATCAAATTTATTGTGGTTACCGTATTTGAAGACCATTCAAAAATATTTGACGCAATTAAAGCAGGTGCACATGGTTATTTATTGAAAGAAGACAGTGCAACCGACATTTCAGAGGCCATTAAACAGGTGTATGAATATGGTGCAGTGCCCATGAGTCCTGCAATTGCGCGTAAAGCCATGCAACTGATGATTGGAGAAGAAACTGCCATCAAAGATGAAGGAGATTTTGGCAAACTAAGCGATCGAGAAAAAGATGTATTGAGGGGATTAATTGCTGGAAACAACTATAAAACCATTGCTGATGAATTGTTCATTTCGCCGTTTACTGTGCGTCGCCATGTATCCAATATTTACGAAAAACTACATGTAAATAGCAGGGCCCAAATTATTTTGTTGTCTGTGAATAAAAGCTGGAAATAAATGAAAAATATTTTGAAATTCGGATTCCTTCTCATAACAGTCTCCTTTTTATTGATTGGATGCAGAAATGAAATCAAATCCATTACAGAAACAAAAATCAACACGAAATTGTATTTTCTAGATTCACTCTCGAATACCAATCCGGTGCTCGCCGATAGCCTGGGTATGTTAATATTGAAGAGTGCAATTTCTGCTTCAGAGGATTCCACAATAGCAAAGATTTACTATGTACGAACCGGTATTTATATCAATCTGGGGAAACTAGATTCAGCCAATGCTTGCGTAAAAAAAGGACTTGAATATTGCAAAGAAAATAATGAATTGCAAAAGCTGCTTTTTGAGGTAAAAAAAGGAACAATTTTATTGTTGGAAGGAAACTATATGGAATGCACCAAAACGTTGAAGGAAACTCTACCCGGTTTATTGAAATTTAAAGATTATAGAAACCATGTTAAGGCACAGGCAAACATAGGTTGGGCCTTCTTTAATACTGAACAATTTGACATTGCCTTGCCCACCACAAGAGAAGCAATTTCACTCGCTGCGAAATATGGTTACAGTGATTTATACTCTGATGACCAACAGCGGATGGGTGCTATTTTTGGTCAGGTACTAGCCTTGAATCCAACAAAAACTGAATATTATGACTCGGCAATTTTCTATTTTAAGCGGTATGAGTCTGATTTATTGAAAAACAACAACACTTTTGATTTGGCATATTTTTTTAACAATATGGGTGGACTAAATATTGCTAACTTTAAAAATGACAGTGCGATTTATTATTTAAGTAAAGCTGCCATTTTATTCAGAGAATTCAACAGCGACTTGGATGTTGGCTTTGCCTATGCAAACATGGGTGTTGCGTTTCAGCGTCTTAAGGAATACGATTCATCATATAAATATCAAATCTTAGCAAGTGAAATTGGGATAAAAACCAACAACACTGAATTGCAAACAACTACAGTAAATAATCTGGCTGTATTGCAAACCAACAGGAAAGAATACCAGAGTGCGAATGAATACTACAAGAAGTATTTTGAATTGTTTCAGAAGCAGAGTAACGAAAAAATCTTACTATCCAATCGCGATATTTATGTAAAGTTGGAAGTTGAAAAAAAGGAAAAAGAAAATGCGCTTTTGTTGGCAAATAAACTCAATCTTGAAAAGAGAAACCTCAGAATTTTATTTTCCAGCATAGGGTTGATTGCACTGCTAATTTTCGGTATGTTTTATTATCTAAAACACAGACGCAATCTTGAGAAATTGCGCGGAAAAGAAGCACAAAAACAAAAAGAAATTGCTATTTTAACGGCAGGAGAAAATGAAAGAAAAAGAA
>JADYZD010000342.1 GCA_020853295.1 Bacteroidia bacterium
AATTGATGCATGAAGAGGCAGCGCTGCATAAAGGTTGCTACAAAGAAGTGGAATTCTCAAACTCGGTAGACTTTATCTGCAATATGGAACTTTCTTTGGGAGTAAGCGACACAGCGCATTATAAAGGTCAAGTGTTTGGTTTTTGCTCTCAGTCTTGTAAAAATCATTTCATTGCACAGCCTGAAGAACATTTAAAAAAGTTAAACCCAACAAATATTAAACCGACGGAATAAACCGATTTAGTGAGGCTGAAATGCGTGAGGTTTTCTAATTTGCTTGTGCAAAAAATGAATTAATTATGCCAATAAATAAGCTACTGGCAGACCACATTATTGCTATTAATAATTGAGCACTGGGCTTAACCAGCGTTCTATTTCTGCTACCGACATGCCTTTGCGGTGTGCGTAATTTTCAACTTGATCTTTGTTGATTTTACCCAAACCGAAATATTTGCTTTGAGGGTGGGCAAAATAAAAACCGCTAACTGCAGCAGCTGGCCACATGGCCATGCTCTCGGTTAGGGTTAAACCAAATGCTTCTGGTTTAATGAGGTCAAACAACAGGCGCTTTTCTGTATGGTCTGGACAGGCAGGGTAACCAGGTGCTGGCCTTATTCCCGCATAATTTTCCCTGATTAAATCTTCGTTATCCAAAGCCTCATCAGGCGCATATCCCCAATATTCAGTTCTCACCGCGCGGTGCAGGTATTCTGCAAAACTTTCAGCCAACCTATCTGCTATTGCCTTTGCCATAATGCTGTTATAGTCATCATGGTCTGCCTCATAGGCTGCTACAATTTTATCCAGTCCTAAACCCGCAGTAACTGCAAATCCGCCCATATAATCTGCAATGCCGCTGTCTTTGGGTGCTATGTAGTCGGCAAGACATAAATTGGGTATGCCAGAGGCCAATTTTCGCTGTTGCCTTAAAAAGTGGAATACGTTAAGCGGGGTATGTCTGCTTTCATCAGTATACACCTCAACATCATCGCCAATACTGTTGGCTGGGTAAATAAAAATCACCCCTTTTGCTGTAAGACTTTTGTTGGATATAAATGTATCCAACATGGCATTTGCATCGGCAAACAATTTTGTTGCCTCGGCCCCAACCACTTCATCTTGTAAAATAGCAGGATACTGTCCGCGCAATTCCCAGGTCTGAAAAAACGGAGTCCAGTCAATGGTGCTGCGCAATTCATTCAATGAAACTTCTATCTCTTTGGTTCCCGTAAAATGCGGTTTGGTAATGTTGTTGTCTGTAAAATTCAGTTTTGCCCCATTCTCCAATGCTTGCGCATAGGTGAGCACTTCCTTATCACTTTGGCGCTGGGCATGGTCTTCCGCCATTTTAACATATTCTGTTTTTACCTGGGCCACAAAATCACTGCTGTTTTTGCCCAATAAATTGCCTGCCACAGGTACACTTCTGCTGGCATCGAGCACATGGATAACTGCACCACTGTATTTAGGCGCCACTTTTACAGCAGTATGGATTCGGCTGGTAGTTGCACCTCCAATCAGCAATGGGGTTTTTAACCCAAGCCGTTCCATTTCAGATGCCACATGCACCATTTCATCAAGGCTGGGAGTAATCAGTCCGCTTAAACCAATAATATCGGCACCCCATTCGGCGGCCTCTTTTAAAATGCGGTCGGCGGGCACCATTACGCCTATGTCTTTTATTTCATAATTGTTGCAGGCCAAAACCACTCCAACAATGTTTTTACCAATATCGTGCACATCCCCTTTTACCGTGGCCAAGAGTATTTTACCATTGGCATTAGAAGTAGCTGATGTTTTTAATTCTTCGAGATAGGGTTGCAAATAAGCCACAGCCTTTTTCATTACCCGGGCACTTTTTACCACCTGTGGCAAAAACATTTTACCACTGCCAAAAAGATCTCCAACGATGTTCATGCCATCCATCAATGGGCCTTCAATTACTTTTAAGGGTTCTCCCAGTTTCAATCGGGCTTCTTCAGTATCTACATCTATAAACTCTGTAATTCCTTTAACTAAACTATGTGCCAGCCTGATTTCAACTGGTTCTTTTCTCCATTCGGCTTCTTCTTTTACTTCTTCTTTTTTGGCTTTAACAGTGTCGGCAAAAGTTACCAACCTCTCCGTTGCATCAGGCCTGCGGTTGAGCAGCACATCTTCTACCAATTCAAGCAGTTCTTTGGGAATTTCATCATACACTTCAATCATGCCTGCATTTACAATTCCCATATCCAAGCCCGCTTTTATGGCATGGTAAAGGAATGCGCTATGCATGGCTTCGCGCACCACATCGTTTCCCCTAAAAGAAAATGATATATTAGAAACACCACCACTTACCCTTACGCCATGCAAATGTTGTTTGATCCAACGGGTGGCTTCTATAAAATCAACGGCGTAGTTGTTGTGCTCATCCATTCCCGTAGCCACGGTTAGGATATTGGGGTCGAAAATGATATCCGTCGCTGGAAATCCCACTTTTTGGGTAAGGATATCATAGCTCCTTTGACAAATTTCTTTTCGCCTTTCATACGAATCTGCCTGCCCAGTTTCATCAAACGCCATAACTACTGCAGCAGCGCCATACATGCGCACTATTTTGGCCCTTCTAATAAATTCTTCTTCCCCATCTTTTAGAGAAATGGAATTCACAATTCCCTTTCCTTGTAAGCATTTTAGTCCAGCAACTATAACTTCCCACTTGCTGCTGTCAATCATCACAGGAACTTTACAGATATCTGGTTCACTGGCAATTAAATTGATAAAATGGGTCATGGCTTGCACCCCATCGAGCATCCCCTCATCCATATTTACATCTATAATTTGGGCACCATTTTCAACCTGCTGCCTGGCGATGTCCAATGCCGCATTATAGTCGCCAGCCAAAATGAGTTTGGCAAATTTGCGGCTCCCAGTAATATTGGTTCTTTCACCAATATTCACAAAATTGGTTTCTTTGGTAAGTATAAAGGGCTCCAAACCACTCAGGCGCAAAGTGGCATTTATCGTTTTATTTTCTGTACTCAAAATGATTAAGTCCCGCGAATTTCGGCATTTTTTTAATGGGAACACACAATTTGGCAATTCTTGTTCGATATACTCCACATTTGAAATTGCTTATAGGGGTTAAAACATAAAAAAAACCGACTTGCGCCGGTTTCTTAAATTGATGTATTGATGGGCTTATTTGGCCACACCTACACTGCGTTTTTCGCGTATCACAGTGATTTTTACTTGTCCAGGATACCTCATTTCAGTCATAATGCGGTTGCTCAATTCAAATGCCAACAAATCTGCTTGTTCGTCATTTGATTTTTCAGCCGACATGATAATGCGCAATTCCCTACCTGCTTGAATGGCATATGCTTTTTCCACGCCAGGATATGAAAGTGCCATGTTTTCCATTTCTTTAATCCTTTCAATATACTGGTCATCTCCACGGCGTGCACCTGGGCGAGATCCGCTAATGGCATCACAAGCTTGTACAATGGGAGATAGCAAACTGGTCATTTCTATCTCATCATGGTGGGCACCTACCGCATTAATCACTTCAGGGTGTTCGCCGTATTTTTCACAAATTTTCATGCCCAACAATGCGTGAGGGGTTTCCTCATCAAAATCGGGACATTTGCCAATATCGTGCAACAGGCCAGCCCTTTTGGCCAACTTCACATTCAAGCCCATTTCAGCAGCCATTGTAGCACACAAGCGTGCCACTTCGCGACTGTGTTTGAGCAAGTTCTGTCCATAAGAACTGCGGAAACGCATGCGGCCAACATAGCGAATAAGCTCAGGATGCAAGCCAGTAATTCCAAGGTCTACCACGGTGCGTTCGCCCCATTCTATAACCTCTTCATCTATTTGCTTTTTGCACTTCTCTACCACTTCTTCAATTCTTGCAGGGTGTATCCTGCCATCGCGGATTAACCGTTCCAGTGATACCCTTGCAATTTCTCTGCGAATAGGGTCGTAGCACGACAGAACAATGGTTTCTGGGGTGTCATCAATAAGGATTTCCACACCAGTTGCTGCTTCAAATGCCTTGATGTTTCTTCCTTCTCTACCAATAATTCGGCCTTTTACATCGTCATTTTCCAAAGGAAATGAAGTCACAGTGTTTTCAATAGCCAATTCTGCAGCTGTGCGCTGTATGGTTTGAAGTACAATTTTCTTGGCATCTTTTGTGGCACTCAACTTGGCTTCCTCAATCATGTTTTTGGCCAAGGTTAAGCCTTCAGCATGTGCCTTGTGCTTAATGTTTTCAAGCATTTGGGCTTTGGCTTCATCGGCAGAAAGACCTGCTACTTTTTCAAGCTGTTGTAGTTGTTGCTCGCGCACTTGTTCTACTTCTTTTTGCTTGTTTTTAAGGGCTTCCGCTTGGGCATCAAAGCTTTGACGAATGCGTTGCATTTCATCTTCTTTGGTTTTTACTTCCTTCAATTTCTGGTCTAGGGTCTGCTCTTTTTGCTTTGCCCTATTTTCAGAATTACCCAATTCTTGATTGCGTTTGTTCACCTCTCGGTCGTATTCAGAACGCATGCCCATAAATTTCTCTTTGGCCTCAAGTATTCTGTCTTTCTTGATATTCTCGCCTTGCATTTTGGCTTCCTCGAGAATACTAGACCTTTCTTTATCCAGTGCTTTTTTGCGCAGTGCTACAAATAATACATAACCCAAAACAAGGCCCACTGCGATGCCTGCTAGGATGTAAATTAAAATTTCCATTTCTTTTTCGTCTCTTTTTTTTAGTTTTTACAAAGAGGCGCAAGGAACAAACCCAACGAAAAGAATCAATACTCCCTAAGGAGTTCTTCAAGCGTGTTGAGCTCAGATTCTATGTTTTCTCCAGTGCTTTGCCCCGATCGAAGCATGCGCACCAAGTCTCCAGTAAAATCCAAAGCCGCCCAAGCCAGGCGATCAATAGGTTCGCCAGTTTTGAATTGTTTAAATTCATCCATCCGGCGGTTTATCATTCGTGCTGCCAAACGCACAAATTCCTCATCCTTGCGGGCTACCTTCAATGGCATCATTCTGTCTGCCACATTTACCCTGATTGGAATTTTTTCGTCTGGTTGCACGAGGTTCTTTATTCGTTCAGTAAATCTATGCACCTATCTATCTCTCTCACCAACTCGTTAATTTTGATTTTTACATCATAACTATCGGAGCCCGAAAGCGATAAATTCTTTGCAAGTTTAATCATTTTGTTTCTTTCTGTAAGCCCGGCGATGGTATTTTTTTGAATTTCAATCGTTTTTTCCCGTGCTTCTAAGGTTTCAGCCATTTCAGAATTTTGGGCTTTTAAGGCAATATTTTCCTTCAAAAGGTTTTCTACCTTTTCTCTAATTACCGCCAACCTGTATTCTGTTCCGTTCATATTCTCCTATCTGCGAATTACTGCGCCCGCTTTTTCGCATGCCGCTATAATTTTGGCCATAGTGCTGTCCGCGATTTCATCAGTGAGTGTTGCATCTTCAGTGCCCAAGTAAAAGGAAATGGCTATGGCCTTCTTGCCCTCATCCAATGGTTTGCCCTCAAATACATCAAAAACACCCATATTCTTCAAAAGTGCAGATTTTTCAGATACTATCGCAGCTTTGATGTCAGAAAACTTCATCGATTTGTCTACCACCAAACTCAAATCCCTACGCATGTAAGGAAATTTAGGTGGCTGTTGCACCGTTAGTTTGGCCGCATTTTTTATGGCCATCAAGGTGTTGCTCCAATTTATTTCAGCATACCAAAATTCACCGTCCAAATCAAATTTTTTCATCAGCTCCGCGCTGGGCCTTTCAATCACAACCAATGTTTCAGGATCACATGCCACACCCAAACTGTTGAGCAAGTTGGTGGCCATCCTTTTGGCATAATAGAAATCCATGGCTTTGGACTTGGTTTCCCAACTTTCGTTGGATTCATTTCCGCCCATTAAAATTCCCAAAGTGGGGGGTTCTTCAAACCCTTCGTGGGTTTTGCGGTAAGTCCTTCCAAATTCAAAAAAGCGGATATTCTGGTTTTTGCGGTTTCTATTATATGCCGCAGCTTGCAACATTCCCGGCAGCAATGAGCCCCTCATATATTCCATATCCGCACTTAAGGGATTGTTCAACTTTACCAAATCTGATTCATTTTCATACAACTGCCCATTGCTTAAACTATTGTTCATGATTTCAAAAAATCCGTTGCCCACCAAAAACCGCGAAGCTATTTCTTGCTTTTTAAATGCTGCAATCCCTTTAAATTCAGGCAAACTAGCCTTCATTTTGCCCGTTAATGCTATGCGATCGTAACCATAAATGCGCAAAATCTCTTCATATAAATCCACCACTTCTGTTACGTCATTTCTCCAACTCGGCACTGCTATTTTCCAGGTATTTTCTTGGGTCTCCACAACAAACCCCAAGTTGTTTAATATCTTCAATGCTTCCTCCTTTGGCACATCGGCACCTGCAAATGCCTGTAGTTTGTTCATGTCCAAATCAATGGTTCTTGGTGCATATTCAGCAGCCTGGCATTGATTGGATCCAACAATATTTCCCCCTGCTGTTGTGGCAATAAGGTCAAACGTGTAAAGTGCTGCATGGATACACATTTCTGGGTCGGTACTTCTTTCAAAGCGGAAAGAGGCATCTGTGCTTAAACCATGTGCCCTGGCAGTTTTGCGCACCAATCCAGGATTGAAATGTGCTGATTCTATAAAAATTCTGCTGGTGCTTTCACTTACGGCACTGTGCAAGCCACCCATCACGCCTGCCAAAGCAATAATTCCAGATCCATCCGCAATTACCAACTCTCCTCCTTTGCATTCCCGTTCCACTTTGTCTAAGGTGGTCACTTTTTCACCTTTTACAGCCAGGCGAACTTCAATATTGTCGCCCACAATTTTATCTGCATCAAAAACATGCACTGGCTGGCCCAAAGCATGCATTGCATAATTGCCTGCATCTACCAGAATATTTTTAGGTTCAATGCCTATTGCCCTTAACCTGTTTTGAACCAAGTCTGGCGAAGGCACAGATTTTACTCCTTCAGCCTGCAAACCAAAATACAAACTACAATGTTCGGGCTGGGCTGTAATTTTAAATTTGCCAGTGGAAAGTGGTCGTTTTTCAATTTTGGGCAGGGTAATTTGGGTGTTGAACAATGCTGCAACATCCCTAGCCACACCTAAGTGCGAGGCCGCATCACCCCTATTGGCAGTGAGTCCAATTTCAAGCATTTCATCGCTGACTACTTTAAAATAGTCGGCTGCAGCAGTGCCCACTTTGGCTTCATTCGGCAGCACCAAAATTCCATCGTGTGATGTTCCCAATCCCATTTCGTCTTCGGCACATATCATGCCCCGGCTTACTTCACCGCGTATTTTGGCTTCTCCAATGGTAAAAGAACCCTTTCCGGGAACAGTTACATCGGTGCCAACAGTTGCCACTACCACTTTTTGTCCGGCCGCCACATTGGGGGCACCACACACTATGGGTTGCAATTCTGGCAAGCCAATATCCACTGTAGTTACACTCAACTTATCGGCATTGGGGTGCTTGGCACAAGTTTTAACTTCACCAATTACAAAGCCTTTGAGTCCGCCAGCTACCGTTTCCCAAGTGTAAGCATGCTCTACTTCCAAGCCAGAAACAGATAGTTTGTCGGCAATTTCTTCAGAACTCGCCTGGGTATTCACCAATTCACGCAACCACGACAGGGAAACAATCATAAAGCGGCAAAGATAATAGACGTACAGTAAATGTTAAGGTATCCTTATGCAACTGTTTGTGGGCAAAGTGATTTTGGGCTGGGAATATGCTCTAAACTGTTTATTTTATTAACAATACTGTGCCGTTTTCTTCAAATTTTAATCCTTTCCAATTTGAATATACGCATCTATAAACATAAACCCCTGGCAATGTCTCGCTTTTGGGATACCATGGTTCATTCTCTTCTCCATTGAAAATTATTTCACCCCATTTGTTAATTACCATCAATTTATAGTCTTTAATTCCGATGCCACCCGGCTCTAGTTTTTCATTTAATCCATCCCCGTTCAAACTTATCCCATTTGGCATCCAAATAATTGGTTTTGGATGAACAAAAACAAAATCATTCGCTGTGTCTTTACATCCATAATTGTTTTCGGCAATTAAACTGATTTCAAACTTACCCGTATCAGAAAATTGCAATTGAAAAGATGTAATTGTGCTGTCATAACGTTGTTGATTAAGCCAATTCCAAACAAACCTATTTGCACCTGTAGAATAATTTACAATCCTTGTGTTGGCATCACCAATTAATAAATTTTTGCCATTGATTTGAAAAGCTGCAGTTGGCGAAGGATAAACGGAAATTATTAAATCACTGCTGTCTGCACAAATGCCATTTTTTACAACATATTTATAGTTAAAATTACCCGTAGTTTTATGTTCAACAATAATAGGATCTGAATTTCCAATTACCTTCTGTGAATTTGGGAATATCCAATAATTTTCAAACTTTGTTGGCACTGCTTTCAGTTTTGTTTGTAAAGGAATACAGCCCTGGTTGGGTTCTGCTGTGATAGATATATCTGGAATTTTACCCAATTCTAAAGTATCAAAAGCCTTTCTTTTACAAGCATCCACTACTTCGAAAACAACACGTTTGAAGGAATCGCCTTTAATTTTTAAACCATTAAAGACTTCCTTGCCTTCCAAATAAAATTCATATGGAGCCCGTCCTTGCGTTGGGTAAAAGTTTATGCTATGGTTATTATGTGCACAAATACTGTCCGTTTGGGCAAGCAACTTAGGGTCCGGCAGAACATGTAATGTTACATTTTTTGCAGCAATTTCCGTTGCACAAGCATCATCTGCCTGCAGCATAAAGGTTGATGATGAATCCGGTGTTACAAACAATGAATCAGTGGCAAACAGTTGGTTATTTTTATACCAAGTAAATTTTAATTTCCTGTTTTTATATCCAAGACCGCTGCCACTCCATTTAAAAGGCAAGCCCTTACACACTGCTGTGTCTTCAGTTAATATTATAGGAGCTAAAGGCAATTTAGCCACTAGGCCAGCAGTGTCATTTGCCTGAGAACACCCATCTTTGGCAATTACGGTATATCTCGCATTTGCATAGGTTTTAACTTTTACAGTATCTCTCCCTAAAAAAACAGTATCCAAATACCAAAAAGTATGCATACTATCCGTTTTACCGCCAAAGGTTGTGGCATTTAAATAAAATTCATCACCCCTACAAACAATAGTGTCCTTGGCAACCACAACTGGCGCGGGCAACACATAAACAGTTTTAAATGCCGTATCGGGCATGCCACACCCACTACTATCGCTTATGGCTATTCTAAATTTGGTGGTTTTTTTGGCAATAAACAACGGTGTTCTGCTGGTGCTGTCATTCAAAACAGCACCTGGGGTCCATTTCCATAAGCTTCCACCTTTTGCGCTAAGTTGCACTGGCACCCCAAAACAAACAGTGGTATCGGGCCCTGGTAAAGCCTTGTCTTTACTGTAAATGCGCAATTTTAAACTGTCATACCTCATAAAACTTTGCACAAATGGGCTATTGCTGCGTATGCGAATTCGGTAGTTGCCACTGCTCACAACATCAAAAA
>JADYZD010000343.1 GCA_020853295.1 Bacteroidia bacterium
AAGACGGTCTACTGCTTTTCTGTGCCTGGGCAGAAGTTGCAGGAACTCTGCATTTAAATCGGGCAAATCACTTTCAACAAAGAATACATTCATGCTGTTGTGTTTAAGTTTAGGTTTTGAACTATGGTTGTAACCTGGGTTTTTCCAGTTGTTAAGCCTGCCCAGTTGCGTATTTCAGATTCCAAATATCCTTGCAATTTAGAGGCTTCCTCTTCAGAAACCAAATTCAATGTTTCCAACAAGCTTTGAGCTACATTGTACTGAGGTCCCATTTTGCCATCATCAATTTTAATACAAACGCCCCATTTTTTGCTTGGGATTCCGATGCTGTATACGCCGTCTGCACCCGTTTTTCCAATGACTTTACCACTGGTAACACTGATTAAGTCCGTGCAATAGCGTTTTGTACCTGCAATGAGTTCGGGATAAGTAGCAATGGCTTCAGTGATCATGTGACAGGCTTTGGCAATTGCGGTTCCGAATTTTTCAGGGGCCATTAAATTTTTATATGCAATTGCTTGGTTGTAAACGGGCATGCCAAAGATGGGGGCACTACAACCATCAATACCGGGTATTAATTCTTCTGGTTCCATTTCATGCATCATTGCTGAAGTTTTCCGAATTTCTTGATGCAATGGATGGTCTAAATTCAAATAATCAGATGTGCTCAAGCCATTAAAAACACAGTATGCCAAAAAGCCACCGTGTTTGCCGCTGCAGTTGTTGTGAATTGCGGTGGGTTCTTGCCCATTGCGAATGATTTTTACATAATCGGATTTATGGGTGGGTGCTTGTGAACCGCAACCCAGGTTAGAAACATTCAAACCAATTTTGGATAATATATGATTTGCCCCTTCAACGTGCATGTCTTCTCCATTATGCGAACCACACATTAGGGCCAAATCTTTCAATGTAAAGCCAAAATGCTCGAAAGCCCCCGAAGTAATCAATGGAATATGCTGAAAATATTTTAAAGCAGACCTCGGAAAACAAATTTGTTTAACATCTCCCAGTGATGCGATAATGTTTCCATGTTCATTTACAACACATATTACACCACGGTGAAAACTCTCTGTAATTCCCCCTCTGCTGTGGGTTACTAAAACTGGATTGGTTATTTTATCGGTCTGATTCAACAAGGCGAAATTACATTCCTATTTTGGGCATCATGAACAAGTTTTCTACATTAATTCAGCAGCCCATTGCGCAAATCTGAATGTGTTTGTCAAAATTTATGCAGTTGTGTTTCCCTGTAAGCGATATTGTGCCAATAAGTACAATACGGCCATGCGCACAGCCACTCCATTTTCTACTTGTTGAAGGATAATACTATGCGAAGAATCAGCTACTTCACTGCTGATTTCAACACCACGATTGATAGGACCTGGATGCATAACAACTATTTCTTTATTTAACCGGTTCAGCACATCCATGCTGAGTCCATACTGCATGCTATATTCTCTGAGAGAAGGAAAATACTGAATATCTTGGCGTTCCAATTGTATGCGAAGCATATTGGCCACATCGCACCAATTCAAGGCTTTTTCTAAGTTGTGTTCAACCTTAATTCCCAAATTTGATATATACCTTGGGATTAATGTTGGTGGCCCACAAACCATTACTTCGGCACCAAGGGCTTTTAGGCAGAAAATATTGCTTAATGCCACCCGTGAATGTAGAATGTCGCCCACAATTACCACTTTTTTGCCTGCCACATCACCCAACTTTTCTCGAATGGAAAATGCATCCAACAAGGCTTGGGTAGGGTGCTCATGGGTGCCGTCGCCTGCATTAATAATTTGTGCATTTACATGGCGGGCAAGAAACAAACAAGCTCCAGGTGCTGGATGGCGCATGACTATCATGTCCACCTTCATGCTTAAAATATTGTTTACGGTGTCAATTAGGGTTTCGCCTTTTTTAACACTGCTGCTGCTGCTGGAAAAATTGAGAACATCGGCAGAAAGTCGTTTTTCAGCGAGTTCAAATGACACCCTGGTTCGGGTGCTGTTTTCAAAAAACAAATTGGCAACTGTAATATCTCTTAAAGAAGGGGTTTTCTTTACAGGGCTGTTTAATAACTGTTTAAAATTGTCTGCTGTTTGGAAAATCAATCTCATGCTTTCTTCTGAAAGCCCTTTGATTCCAAGGAGGTGTTTCATAGTGGCTGCCTGTGTCATGGTTATTTGCTCAAAAGCCAAACTTTATTGTCGTGTTCCTTCCATTCTACTTTTACATGTTCTCCAGTGCTGCGGCTGTCTACAATTGCACCGGCATAATCTGCTGCTATGGGCAGTTCCCTGTTAAATCTACGGTCGATGAGTACCATAAGCTCTACACTCGCTGGGCGGCCATAATTCATCAATGCGTCAATTCCCGCCCTAACGCTGCGGCCGGTAAAAAGTACATCGTCTACCAAAATAATATGCAAACCTTCTGTAGAGAAATCCAATTTGGTGGGGCTGGGCACTATTAGATCACCCCTGCCTATGTCGTCCCTAAAAAAACTGTTGTCCAGTTCACCGTATTTTATGGCATTTTGGGGATACAATTCTTGAATGGTGGATTGCAATCTTCGCGACAATTCCACGCCCCTCGGCTGTAAACCTATGACTGCACATTTTTCCATGTTGCCATGGTTTTCACCTATTTGCAGGGCAAACCTGCGAATAATGAGTTCAATGCGCTTGTGTGAAAGCAAAACACGTGGCTCAATCATGATTCCGACAGCGAAAGTATGATATCAAACTCGTCTTTTGTTAATTTTGAAACAGAAAGCCTTGAAATTCTTATCAATTCCATTTTGTCCAATCTCTTGTCGGCTTTCATCTCACTAAGTGTAACGGGTCGTTTTAGTTTTTTTACAGGCTTCACATCTACCACTACCCAATTTGAATCATCCGTTGTGGGGTCCTGATAACTTTCTCCAATTACTTCTGCAATTCCCACTACCTCTTTGCCCTCATTGCTGTGGTAAAACATAAGCAGGTCGCCTACCTTCATGTCGCGTAAGTTGTTTCTGGCAGCGTAATTGCGCACCCCATCCCAGTGGGTTTTTTTATCTTTCACAAACTGCTCCCAAGGGTATTTATGTGGCTCAGATTTTATTAGCCAATGATTCATTTCTGCAAATTAAAGACTTAATCGTTTTTGAAATCGATTTTCTACGCTTTGTTTTAAACAAGTAATTCTACTCTATAAATTTAAAGTAGTTATTCATCAGTTTCTTTTTCAAAGAAATTGTATTGCAAAAAGAGGAGGGACAAATAACTTGGTTGTTTTTCACCTGAATTGCATGAAAATTATGGTTTCAAAGAAAACTGTTTAATTTGCATTGTGTGGCGCAATAAAAAAGGCAGAATCCGACTCTTTTGGAAAATTTGTATTCCCGTTTTGGTCATACTGTATTTTCTGCCGCTGGCATTCCATTTTGTACCTATGGGGATGACCGATTTGGAAGTAAAAAAATATTTTCAAGACAGAAAAATACCTTATACCGATTCCACAGTAGTCATTAATGGTGTAAAAGTGCATTTTGTTGCAAGCGGTCCAGATACCGGTCGTTTGGTGGTGATTGTGCATGGCTCCCCAGGCAGTTGGACTGATTTAAAAGACTATTTAGGGGATTCTAATTTGGCACATAAGTACAGATTGCTTGCTTTTGACAGGCCTGGTTATGGACAAAGTAATCGTGAAGGATTTGCCCAATTAATCGACCAAGCAGAGGTGGTGGCCTATTTTATAGATCACCGAAAAAACAAATCCAAAGTTGTTGTAATGGGACATTCATACGGAGGTCCCATCGCAGTGAAAACCGCCACCATAAGGCCAAACGAAATTGCCGGTTTGTTTTTAATTTCACCTACTATTTCTCCAGAAGTTGAAGCAGGCATTACCGTTAAAAGATTTATGCAACATTATTCAAAATTTTGGCTGGTGAAATGGATGATGCCCAAAATGTTGCTCAATTCAACCCAAGAAATGCAACCACTGCCCACTGAGGTTCAGAAAATGGAGCCAGATTATAAAAAAATAAATTGTGCAGTAACTGAATTCCATGGAACCAAAGATTGGATGGCTCCTTTTGGCAATCAAAAATATGTAAAGGAAAAACTTACAATGGCTAGTGTAAAAACCATTGCTGTAAAAGACGGAGACCACTTTTTAATTTGGAGCAAACACAAAGAGGTGGTAGGCGAATTGATGTTGTTGTTAAATCGGTAAATAGTGTTAAATTTGTTTGAACAAATAAATGAACATCCAAGATTTTCATAAGGCAATTCACGAGGGTGAAAGCACCCCTAAACAACCCTTGGTATTTATTGGCCATGGCGACCCCATGAATGCATTGCGGGAAAATGATTTCACCCGTGCTTTAAATAATTTGGGAAATAATTTGGTGTCTACAAATAAACCCAAAGCAGTTTTATGTGTATCGGCGCACTGGCTTACCAAAGGCACGTTTATCAACAATGCAGAAAATCCGCCGACAATACATGATTTTGGAGGATTTCCTCAAGAGTTGTTTGATGTGCAATACCCTGCTAAAGGTTCTCCCGAAAAAGCCAGTGAGGCGCAGCAATTGATAGAAGGAAGTGCATTAACTCAAGACTGGGGCTTGGACCATGGTGCCTGGACAGTTTTGAAACATGTGTTTCCCAATGCAGATATTCCAGTTTTTCAAATGAGTATAGATTATTATAAATCTATGGATTACCATTTTGAATTGGCCGCAAAGCTTCAATCTCTGCGTGAAAAAGGCGTTTTGATTGTAGGCAGTGGCAATGTGGTGCACAACTTGCAAATGAGTTTTCCAAGATTTGCAGATGGAAATACAACACCTTTTGATTGGGCAGTAGAGTTCGATACCTGGGTGGGCAATTGCATATTGGATTGCAATTGGAAAGCCTTAACAAAATACGACACCACCTCTGCTGGAAAACTTTCTGTGCCTACACCAGACCACTATGCCCCATTGATGTATGTTATGGGCTTGGCAGGTGGCTTAGAGCCTATTGAAACATTGTACCAATCGGTAGAATACGGCGGCATGAGTATGCGCACGTTTAAAATAGGATAATTATTTCCACTTTACTGTTATTTTCGCCAAATGAAATGGAAGAAATATGCATGGCTTTTGTTGTTCATTTATTTTGGTAAATCCCATTCACAATTTGTGATTTATTCTGGCGCCGATTCTGCAACCAAATTGCAAATAAACGCCTATTTAGATGCTTATTTCAATTATACATTTTCCAAACCGAAAGACCCTACTTTGCCTTATTTATATGCTGCTGCAAAACACAATGAGTTGGGGTTGAATCTGGCCTTTGTGAATTTTAGTTTTGAAAATTCCAGAAGCAGGGCCTCATTCACACCAGCAATTGGCAGCTTTATGGAGATGAATTATGCTGCCGAACCGGCTTTCTGGCAACATGTGTACGAAGGTTATGCTGGAATTAAGCCACTAAAAAAGAGAAATTGGTGGTTGGATTTTGGGGTTTTTGGTTCGCCATATACCAATGAAACCGCTATTTCTTATGATCAAATTATCTATACCCGATCACTGGGGAGTGAAAACAGTCCATATTATTTAAGCGGATTTAGAAGCAGCCATAAAATCAATCAAAAATGGAATTTTATTTGGTATTTTTTAAATGGATGGCAGCGCATTAGAAAAATCAATGACAAACCCGCTTTGGGCAGCAGTGTTGTGTTTAAACCGAATGCCAAATGGGCATTTAGTTTTGCTGCATATGCCGGGGATTCGAGGTATGATTCCATGCCCAATTTAAGAACCCGATATTTTGGAAATATTAACGGAGATTACAACCGAGATGGAAAAGTATCTGCTTCATTTTGCCTTACTGCAGGAAATGAAACCCATTTGGATAGCATGAATAATGCAAAAGCCGGCAAATGGGGGAGTGCAGCTTTGCAATTAAAATGGCGTTTTTTGCCCAAACATTCAGTTGCAGTTAAATATGACATGTATGCGGATCCCCAAGAAATTGTTGTGAAAAATATGACCAATAATTCAGGATTTCAAGTACAGAGTTTTACACTGAATTATTCACTTGAAATAGGCAATAATGCTTTGTTCCGTGTGGAAGGAAGGGGGTTTTGGGGCAAACAAAAAATGTTTTTACTAGACAATGGAGTGTCTACAAGAAACAACCAAATGTTGGTGAGCAGTTTGGCCCTTAAATTCTAATAAAATTATTTTTCAAAAACTTTATCTTTATCTACTTTTTTTACCTTATCACCGTCATTCAATCTTTTGGCTATAGCCATTCCTGGCGCGGAAATCACTTCATCGCCTTCTTTTAATCCTGTTAGCAATTCAAAATAGTTGATGTCTTGAATTCCTGTAGTTACTTCTACGGATTTTGCTTTGCCATTTTCTAAAATAAATACCCAGGTTCTGGTAATTTCGCCTTTATTTTTTTCAATTTCTTTTTTGTCTTTTACCGCTACCTTACTGTCAGATTTTTGCGTGGGTTCGCGCGTGGTGACCGCAGAAATAGGAATACACAGCACATTGTTTTTGGTTGCTGTTTGTATATCTACAGTGGCTGTCATTCCGCTGCGAAACGGCTGTTTTCTTCCTTCGCCCAAATCAGAATAACTTGAAGCAAGAATGCGCACTTTAACCACATAATTGGTGGCTTGATCAGTAATTGCAGATGCTGCCTCAAATCGGGCTGAATTGGCAATTTCAGTTACAATTCCTTTGAAAATTCTATTGGGCCAGGCAGAAACTTTAATGTTGGCACTATCGCCATTTTTTATTCTGACTATATCGTTTTCATTCACATTTACCTCTACCTCCATGCTGTTTAAATTGCTCACCCGCATAATTTCGGTACCGGCCATTTGAGCTGTTCCAACAACACGTTCACCTTTCTCAGAATTTAGATTGGTAACAATACCACTGGCAGGTGCAAAAATGCTGGTTCTGCCCATGTTTTTTCTTCCTTGATCCAAACTTGCTCTTAAACTTTGTACACTGTATTTGGCTGCCAATATATTTTTATCGGCAGCACCCATATTGGCTTTTGCAGTCTCAAATTGCAACCGGGCTTGTTCATATTCCTGTTCGCTAGAAACTTTCTGCTCGTAAAGTTTTTTTATCCTCAAATAATTGCTCTCAGCTTGTATGAGGGCGGCTTTAACGCTTTCCTTCTGGGCTTCTTGACTAGATAAGCCTGCCAAACCATTGTCTAAATTGGCTTGCAGTTGGTTCATTTGTGTTTGGTAAATATCTGGATTGATGCGCAATAACAATTGTCCTGCAACCACGCTATCCCCCTCTTTTACAGCCATTTCAATGATTTCACCACTGACATCTGGGCTTATTTTTACTTCACTTTCGGGCTGGATTTTCCCATTTACACT
>JADYZD010000344.1 GCA_020853295.1 Bacteroidia bacterium
CATTGATAAATGCATTTCCCCACTTGGATTTTGCTGTGTCGCCATCTTTAGAATAAATGGTATAGGTATCGGTTCCATTTGAAGGTGCTAGCCCACTCACTGTAAATATTGTATTCAATTCATAATCTTGGTTTGTTATGCAATACACTTGGTTTGTTGGCTCTAATTCTGGCAAAATATGGATATCACAATTGGCCTTCTCAGAACACCCATTTGTAGAGTCATATACTGAATATTCTAGGTTGTATTTTCCACCATAAAATAGGGTGTCATTGTCTTGAAAATAAAATCTCCAATCGGTTCCTTTTCCATTGCTTTTGTCTTGAAGCATGCCCGTTGTATCCACTTTTGAGGGCCAAGTTAGCAACTTCCAATTTTGGCGCAATTGAGATTTTGAGGTAGGTTTTAATACTTGATTGATTAGTGCTGTAGATTTGTTTTGTAGGCAAATATTTCCTTCTTTTACTTGAACGATAGGGCTGCCTTTAATATCTACTTTCGCAGTATCAGTGTTTTGGCAACCAAAACTATCCTTATATTTTAGGATTAAAGTTTCTGTTGCAATTTTGCCGTTGGCCAAATCTAGGTCATTATTGAGCTTCCTTTGGTTTAGATAAAATCCATTGGTTGTGCTGTCTATTAGTTTTTTGCTCAATACACCTTCAACCCAGGTGCGGTTTTGTTTTTGATTTTCAATTTTGGGTTCTTCAATAAAGGCATTCAATCCCAACATTGGTTCATTCCAACAGAGAGAAGATGGTAGCGTGTTGCTCCAACTTACATGAGGCAAAATTCTGTTACTCAAACCAACGGTGTCTTGCACCTGGCAGTTGTTGGAATCCACTACTATAACTGTTATTTTGGCACTTCCAGCTGTCTTAATAAAATCGATATTTTCCTTTTTATTCAATTTGTCAAACACTCCATTTACATACCAACTGTAAGTAATTGGTGCTTTCATATTTTCAGTTTTCGCATGAAAAGAATATTTCACCCCTTGGCAAGCGGCTGTATCATTGCCCAAACTCACTCTAGGTGCAGAGCCTGTAATTTGAATGTAGGTGGTTTGTGGTGCATAATAAAAGTAATCGTTATAGGCTTGAAGAATCACTTGGTAAGTTCCTTGTGTCAAAGAATTGCTAATAGTTTGAGAACCACCACCTTGAAATACTGTTTTGCCTGTAATACTGTCTTTTATTAGCCAGATATAACTTCCTTTATTGATGTTTCCTTTGTTGAGTTTTACTGATAAGCGTGCACTGTTGCAACTGGTGTTTTGAGAAACCTCGATTTGGGCTGTGTCTAAATTACCAATGTAAACTTCAAAAGTGCGATTAATAACAGCAGGTTTCGGACAATGGTTGTCGGATGCTTCAATGGTAAAGAGATAGGGCCTGCCAGTTTTAATGTTGTTATTGGGCTTCCAACAGAAAAGCAAACTTGCCTTCCCATTATTACTGTCTCTTGTAAGGGTCCAAGTAGGCTTGGCAGATTCTCCTTGCCAACTCACAGATATCGAGTCTTGCGCGGTTTGAAAAGGTGTAAATGGAACGTCTTCAATTTTAAAAGTCTGACAAATAGAATCTCCTGCTGCTGCAACCATCCTCCATTTTCCTGATATTTTAGGCCCCTTGTTATATCCACAATCATCTTTTATTATGATTTGATTGTCACGGCGAACAATAGAAATGGCCACCATTTTTCCTGTTGTGTCCCTACGCCATTCTGTAACCTCCACCACAACAACAGCAACTTCATCGCATTTGGTAGGCGTAAATACCATTTCTCCAGTAACAGTATTTAGATAGAAACCCCTAGGAGGATCTGTTATGAGGTTCGGCGTACATTTTATGTTACTTGGAGGAATGCAATAAGGGGTAACCGGATATTCATAGGTAAACGGGCTTGTATATCCTACCGATTGTTTCAATTTAGAGCTATAGGCTGGAGCTAAGGCAAAGGATAAACTATCATAATCCATGCTGTCATTCGCACCAAGACTTTCATACTTAGGTTGATTGCAACAACCCGAGGACAACCAAAATGAACCGAATTTCACACTCGAGTTTTGCTTGTTTACACATTTTCTGAGATTGCCAACTTTTAATGTGGCCGTTACCCAAAAATCATTTCCAGCTGAACCGGTTGTAATTGCCCCATTTCTGCAACACTGTCCAGCATAGAAAACGATATCTTCACAAGCATTGTTGCTTAAAAGACTAGCAAACGGAGCCTTAGAAAAGTCGAGTATGTCTTCATAAACGTGCAACTCAATTCCTTCACCGGTACCTCCAGTGTTTTGTGGGTTACAGGGTTTTCCTTGCGTAGCACAAAGAGGAGTGATATCAGTAATGGATGTGCGCTTAAAATTGGTGAGCAAACTTCCGCCGCAACTGCTACTGCCGCCAGAACCTGCATAATATCCTATATCTGGATTGTTAAAAGGAATACCCCTACAATCCCTGTAGAATTTTACTGCAACATGGTATTGATTATTGCCTAAATAGGTATAGTTGATTTCAGCGCCTTGCATATGGGATGCGCTGCCGGTTTTGGCAAATAAGAAAAAAAATCCCAAAAACAAATAATACAACCTTCGTAATAACATCATTGAAAATTGAACTTCAATTCAATTACGCTAAAAATCCATAAAGTTGCAGTCTAAGTGATTCATATACAAGAATCTTGCAGAATCCTGACAATTCAGGCGTGTGCGGATTATGCCGTTCCTTCTTCTTTGCCGGCGTTTAAAGCCATCTTGCCCAACTCATTGTCGAGCAAGAACAAACCACTACCGTCATTACCAATGATTTTGAGTTTATTCAAAATGGTTTTTACTTGTTTTTCTTCTTCCATTTGTTCACTCACATACCATTGTAAGAAATTGTGAGCTGCATGGTCTTTTTCTTTCACTGCTTGGTTTACAAGCTCGTGTATGCTCGCGGTAACAGCTTGTTCTTGAGAAAGTACATTCAGAAAACAGGTATGGTAATCTTTGAATTTTTTAGGTGGTGCTTCAGTGCTGGGCACAACAGCTTGTCCGTCGTTATCGTTAATAAAATGGAAGATTTTGAGCATATGCATGCGTTCTTCATCACTTTGGGTATAAAGAAAGGCAGCAGTGCCTTCAAATCCTTCTGCATCCATCCAGCTGGCCATAGATAAGTAAAATGCGCTAGAGTAGGCCTCTAAAGCGATTTGCTGTTGCAGGGCTTTTTCAATATTCTTAGAAATCATGTATGTGCTATTTGAAATTCAAATGTACATCCAAATCTGTTTCAATGCCATAATTTGATGTTGAAGGATAGTAAGAATTTTGACGATAAATAATAAGATGGTCTTTTTTATTCCCATTCATTTCTTCGAAGAACTTCGATACTTTTACTGGTATGTAATTTTTAAAATTATCAGTGGAAAATATGCCATTGATCATTTCTGTCGGTTTTGTAATTTGACTCGGTTGGGGCTTCATATATTCGTGGTAGGAGGTAAATTCCCAATTGCTAAAATCGGAAGTAAAACCATGTTTTACTGGGTTTAAATGAATATAAATTAAAGTATTCAACATTTGGGATCTTGAAGTTATTAATTTACGCCTAAAATTTTTCAGAAATAGAGATCCGCGGCGATTGTATGCTTTATTGAAGGCTTTCGAATAACTATTAAAAAAATTAGAGAATTGCTGGCTAATAAATTTACTAATAAAGGTATTTATTTCTTCTTCGTCGAGACCTTCAAGGTTTCTTAAAACTTGAAGGTCTCGAAACCGGAGACAGTCTCGAATTAACAATTCGATTTCTTCCCGCGTCTTAATCGTTATCAATAAATGGAAATGATTGGGCATTAAGCAATAAGCATGCGTATTTGCAATGGGCGCAACGTGTTTTTCGTATTGCTTTAAAAAAAATGGATAGTTCTTTTTTTCAATAAAAAGATTGTCGTTTCCATTGGCATGGTTGTAAATATGATAAGAATAAGAATGTTCCAGCATTAATAATAATAAATTTAAAAAAGTAACAAATAAAAAAGCAAATTTAAAGATGTTGTTTTTAATTTCAATATGAATTTACCCCAAAAAAATTAAACTTTTAAAGTTATAAAAGTCAAAAATAAAAAAAAAGGCCGTCATTCGACGGCCTTTTAAATTTATCAATGTATCAGTGGTTTTATTTACCAGAAAGCTCTTTCAATTTCGCTTCCAATTCATCTTCTGCACCAGGCGTATAACCTTGATGTGAATATACCATTTTGCCATCTTTATCGTAAATAAAGGTCATAGGCGGGTTGTTTACACTCATTACCCTGGCCAAGTCCATGTTTTCATCAAGCAAAACTTGATAGGTCCAGCCGTAGCCAAGTACCTTGGGTTTTACTTTTTTAGAATTGCGGGCATCATCAATATTTACTGCTACCAATTTCATATTGTAAGTGGTTTGCCACTCTTCATATTTCTCATTGATGGCTTCCAATTCTTTAATGCATGGGGTGCACCAAGTTGCCCAAAACGATACAACTGTGATTTTATCTTTTTCAGCAACAGTGCTAAAATCTACTGTGTTGCCATCCAAGTCTTTTACATTCACAGAGGGCATAGAATCGTTGACCCTAAAGCCGGCCATGGTTAAAAATAAAGCCACAGCGCCGATTAAGAATTTTGCTTTCATTATGTACAAAGATAATTTCAAATCCCGTGCCAAAGCAATATTGCCATTGAATTTTGTAACATTTTACCCATTGCCACGTCCTGCTTTTGCTTGACAAATGTGACATTTGTAGCGAACTTGCGCACCCATGAAGAATTTTTTTCTTTTACCCTCAATCCTGTTGTTGACCTCTTGTGGTTTGTTTCACCGCAAAGCTGTACCTCCAGTTCAATTGCCCAAAACGTACTTCAATACCCAAAACATAGCTCCACTTCGCCAGAGTTTGGTGCTGGACTATTTGGTGGGCACCGCTGAAAATGAAACTGATTTTATGGTTTATCCGCTAACCAATAGTGGGTATAACTTTGATTACAATCTTGGAGGGAAAAAAGGAAGCATACATACCTCAGAATGGGCCATGCAAAACGCCAATTCCAATTTGAATTATTTTAAAGGAGGCCCTGATACCTTAACAAACAAATGCGCAGTTTGGCTCAGTCGCAAGGTGTTTGAAGAGTTGAGGTTGACTGGAAAAACCCGCCTCGATTTGGGTGCTGACGGGGTAGGCACCTTCGTTGTTTCAGGGAATTCTTCTTCAAAAGTTACCTTGCAAGACAGCAATATTGTGTTGCCTGTAGTAGAACTCAAATGCGATTCACTCAATTATTATATCAGCTTTGTGCCTGATGCCGCTTACCCATTAATTGTGACCATGAAAACCAAATTCAAGGTGGATTTGCTCAATATTACCAACCGTGAAATGGATTTTGATGCCTTCGAACCTGGCCCCAATTGCAGGTTAAAATACCGAATGGTGGAGGCAGGGGTGAATGAGTACGAAATTGATTTGATCAACAAAGCTTGGAACGATTCTTTTATCCGTTTTTCCATGCATGGTCACTACACCAGCAGTTCGTATGAGTATGATTTTGACTATGATATTTTGTTTCAAGGCGATGCTTTGCTGAAACCAGATTTTGTTTTGCCCATAATATCTGCCCTTAAAGGTGAAATGGTTTATGACAACGACAACTGGTTGTTGTTGCAGACCGGTGAAGTGGATTCTGTAAAACGTTTTGGAAAAGGGTTTTTATCAGTGCCACATTTTTCTATCAACCCAGATGATGATCCCGGTGCTTTTGAAAATGAGGAGGACCGAAAACAGGCACAGAAAGAATACGATGAAAGTTTTCATACCTATTTTTATTTGAATAAATGGGGCAGATTGAAGGAAGACAAGTGGTATTTAACTGGAGCCGATGGAGAGGACAAAGGCTTGGCAGTGATGTCAATGGCATCAGGAGATGGGGATATTCAACTATCCGTTTTGGGTAGGAGCAAGTACCCATTAATGGTGTACTATAATGACGGGATGCTGTATGAAATATCTTTAGAATACGCTTCTCAAGAACCCAAATGATTTAGGATTTTACCTCTTCGGTTCCATCAGCATGCAAGGCAAATCGGGTTTTACTTTTGTCATGCACTTGGTCGGTTTTGGGCCATGGCCATCCTCCAAATTGGGTATCATGATAATCTTGAAACGCCTGTTGAATTTCCTCTTTGGTATTCATTACAAATGGACCATACTGTATAACCGTTTCGGCAATGGGCTTGCCTTGTAGTACCAAAA
>JADYZD010000345.1 GCA_020853295.1 Bacteroidia bacterium
ACTTGGGGCAATATCAATCAAGGACAAGTGTCTGTTCAAAACACCATTTGCCCAAAACTTTGCACAAAATTCGTCACCATCAATGCCATTCCTACAGGCATAATTACAATAGGAGATTCTTCTTGTAAAGGCGATACTGTGAGGCTTTATGGCCCTCCAGGTTATACATACTCTTGGACTCCAGGTGGCTCTACAAACCAGTCTCTTTTGGTGACCACTTCAGGTACATACAGCTTGGTTATTTCTCAAAATGGATGCAGTACCACATTGAATTACAACATTGGTACTTTCCCTAAAAAACCAAAGCCCAATGTAAATATCAGCTGGAATTGTATGGCATCGCCAACCACTCCAGTGCCTTATTATATGGCAGCTACAATCAACCCCAATTGGTCTTACCAATGGTCTCCAATTACTGCCATTCCAGTAACTTCTGATACCACATACCAACATTACTCATCAGTATTTAACAGTACACATCAAGTAATTGTAACCGACCAAAATGGTTGTAAGGATACAGCAAGTGTTACGTTGAACCAACAATGCACAGTTACTGGCGGCGGTGGTGGTGGAAACTGTGTTTGCGACCCAATTATCACAGTGAATTATGACCCTTGTTTTGGACAATTTACACTTACAACAAGTGGTGCTACCATAGGCGCATACTATTGGAATTTCACCGATGGTGACTATTCCAACTTACAAAATCCCCAACATTGGTTTGCAGATACAGGCTTTTACAGCATTACTGTAGCGGTTTATTGCACATCAGGTTGCTGGAAATCCATCAAACAAACCATATATGTGCCTTACATACTTCGTCCAAAAATTAGGCATACTTTCCCTGTAACCTGTAACTACAACTTTATTCAACTTTCTTACAAGCCCTCTTCAAAAGTTAAGGGTGCTGCTGTAAGCTATACTACTGATTGGGACGATGGATCGCCTTTAACAACTGGAATCTTGCCCAAAACACACAATTACAGTGCTGCGGGTACTTATTATGTACAGCATACTGTAAGTTATTTGGGTTGTGTTAAAACCGTTTATGATACTGTTGTCATCAAACCGTTCAAAGCCGATTTTGGTTTCTGTGACAGTGGTTGCATTGGGCAGTCTATACAGTTTGTCGATAAGAGCACTAGCTGGTCACCCATTGTGCATTGGGGTTGGAATTTTGGAGATGCGACTACATCAAATATCCAAAGTCCATTCCATATATATAGTCTAGTAGGCAATTACAATGTGCAACTGATTATTCAAAACCAACAAGGTTGCAAAGACACAGCCAACTATCTGATCCATACCACCACCTTCAATCCTCCCGGATTGACCTATACTGTGGTTAATGGCACACAAACCGGCACCACATTTAACATTTGCGAAGGTGGATATGTAGTGGCAACTGCGCCTTTCTCTCCTAGCTATACTTACGCATGGAATGATGGCAAGTTTGGATTTAAAGATACCATTAAAACTTCAGGTGTTTATTGGGTGAATGTTACCAACAATCACGGTTGTATTAAGAAACTAGGACCATTTACTGTAATTGTAAATCCAAATCCAAATGCTACCATACTTTCTGCCGATTCTTCTTGTTCCTCTTTTGCAACAAGTTTGTTGGCACTTAATGGATTGGGTTACACTTATAATTGGAACCTAAATCCAGGTGCATTTACTGCAACAGGAAATCCGGGTACATTTTATTCAGTGCCTGCTGGCAATTACAATGCATATTTATCTGTAGTCAATTCCTTTGGTTGCACAGCTAAAGATACCCTACCATTAACTATTTTGCAAGGACCCTTAGTAACTGTTACCCCATCTTTTACTACTATTTGTGAAGGAAATGTTGCAGTGCTCACTAGCACTATAGTAGGCCCTTATACTTCATTACAGTGGAGCAACGGCGCTATTACCAACTACATAAACGTTATTAATACTGGCAATTACATACTTTCAGTTACAGATGCCTTCGGTTGTGTTGGTCAAGACAATGGCTATGTACAGGTAAATCCCAAACCCGATTTGAGCAACATACCTAGCGGCTGCTATGAACTTTGTATGAATCAAATGGGTGTAGCAAAAATTTGTGGACCCATGCCTCTTTTTGGGGAAACATTTAGCTATAACTGGCTATTGAATAACGTTTCGGTTTCAACCAATCAAAATCTAACATTAAATGCTAATGGCAATTACCAGCTTATAGTGGTAAACACGAACACAGGATGTGCAGATACCAGCGATGTGTTTAGTGTGAATTTTGTTACCGGCGCTGTTGCCAATATTGGTTCCACGTCTCCAAACCCAACCATTTGTATTGGCTCTGGAGCATGTATAACCCTTACTGCACAGGGTGCTCAAAACAATGTGTTGTACACTTGGTGGTGGAACAACTCTTGGTTAGGCACTGGTACTTCTATTCAGGCTTGCAACCCTGGTACCTATATCCTACACGCATACCGCAGCCATTGCTGCCAGTCTTGGGATACTATTGTAATTGATGAGGGAGACTGTTGTTTCAATCCTTCTGATACCAGTTTCCACCTAATTCAAGACAGCACAGTATATACCACTAACCAATGGTGGGATGGTAAATATTATGTTGCAGGACGCGTGTATGTTAGAAACAAAGCCGTTTTGGACATGACTACCATAGATGTTGTATTTGATAGGGATGGAGAAATCATCTTTGAAGACAGTTCTGTAGTTCGCGCCACTAACAGTGTGTTCAGGCCTTGCGACATGCACGATGTTTGGGTTGGATTTACCTTTAAAGACAGCAGCAGTGGGTTTATCCATACCAACACGTTTAAGAATGCCAAACATGCAATTGATATCAGCACCACAGGTCCTGAGGCTGTTAAAATTACCGATAACGTGTTTACCGATTGCCATAAAGGTGTACGTGTAAGTCGTGGTGTGAGAAATTACAATCAGGGAATTACTGGCAACTCTTTCGTGGTTTCCGATTACAATTTCACAACCCCAGGTTTATATCCCAATTTTGATTATTTTGGTATTGAATTATTTGGTACCAAAATGGATGAAATTGTTTCTCAAAATAAATTTAGAAACAGCGATAGGTCTGGACAGAACAACAGGTTCTACGGTATTTATTTGCTTCGTTCTTATGCCAATATTAGCGAAAATACATTCACCAATATGTACAGAAGTATTGATGTTTCAAGCAACATTGGTTTAGTAAATATTGAGAACAATGAAATTGAGAAAAACTTCCAGGGCAAGTTCTCAAGCGATGTTCAAATCCGCGTTACCAATAGTGATATGCCTTTGCTGGTTTATGCAAATGAATTGAGAAATTCAGACAATAAATATGCAAAAACAGTGGGTATTTTCTCTGAAAACACATTTGCCTTAAATATTAGAGACAATAATATTAAAGGATATGATGTGGGAATTTGGACACGCAGAACCAAAAATGCAGTGGTAAATGAAAATGATATTGACCTAGCTGGCGATATTGGAATTTTGGATTCATTGAGTACCAATATTGATATCAATTGTAATATCATTCGCTTGAAAGATTGCAAAAAATCAGTCTTCACCACATGCAACTCTGTAGGTATTTACATGCAACAAGGTAACAATACCAATGATATTTATACAAACTGTATTTTTGATAGCCGCAGGGCTATTATGGTACAGCGTTTTGGTGCAATTACACCAATTCCAAATATCATTAATAACTACATGTACAATTATCTTTCTGCAGGTGTTACTTCTATCAACCATTCTGGTACAGTTGGAGGCAGCCCTCAACCAGGTCGCAATACCTTTACCAGCAACAACAGGGCTGGAGGTGCAGTTGACATTACAGCATCTGGTTTTTTGGTTACATATTGGTGCAATTTTGGAATTTTGGCTACCAGCGGCACAGTTGCCCCTTCTGGTCCATGTCCTGCTAATGCTATGTATTCCAGCACTTCTGCTTGTGGCAATCAAATTGTAAATACCAAATACTACAAACAAGACCAATGGGATATTTGTGACAATTACACAGGTAAGTCTCAAATCATCATTTTTGACCAAAACAATGGTGATGTACTTGTAGATATCGGATTGCTCAGTACCATTAAAATTGGCGAAATTCCTGCAACTGTGCGCTTAGAGGTTGCTTTGGTTCTTATCAATAAAAACGATAAAACCAATTTCGACAAATGGATGCAAAGGTTGGCTCAAGAAAACGGGTTGTCCGGTTTTGACTTGGCAATGCTCAATGCAAAATGGACTTATGCCAATGTAGGCATGCAAAACGGGTTGGCAGCGTTAACTGCTGTTAGTGCAACAACTGCAGATGAAATTGCAGAGAAAAATGTGTTGCAAACCCTTTGGGATGCTGAAACCAATGGTGCTGTGAATTCTGCCGCAATCGGCAATATGTCAGCAATAGACCAGGCCAATGTTCCAGTTTCAGCTGTAGCCCGTGATATTATTCATTTCACTGCTGGTAACCACGATTACAGGTTCGGACCTTACTTTGTTGAACCGGTTTCTAACACCAACAATGCCGATATCTTTACACCTTACTTGCGTCTGGTTCCAAACCCAGCAACTACAGAAGTACGTGTAGAATTTAGAATTGCTGGAGACGGTGATGCAGTTGCAGAGTTGTTTGACCTAACAGGAAATAAAATAGATATTCAGGCCATGCCGCTAGGCCAAGGTGCTTATCAATTTAATTTGAAAGGCATTTCTTCTGGTATCTATCTCGTTTCTTTAACAGATAAACAAACCAACGAACGCCAAGTGGCCAAATTGGTTGTTGAATAACGTTCAACTGAATTAAAGAAATCCCCGACCCCAAAAGTCGGGGATTTTTTTATGCATCTTTGCACTGTGGATTCTCGAATTATCCTTGGCATTGACCCCGGTACCAATTTATTGGGATACGGAATAGTAGAAATAAAAGGCAAGGATATGAAATTGCTCGGGGTAGGGGTAGTAAAGCTTGCAAAACTGGCCGATCATGGTGAAAAATTGCACCATATTTACGAAAAAATAACCGGATTGATTGATGGATTTTCTGCCACAGAAGTAGCCATCGAGGCGCCATTTTATGGCAAAAACGTGCAGTCTATGTTAAAATTGGGAAGGGCACAAGGTGTAGCAATTGCCGCTGCAATTTCTAAAGATTTAAAGGTATACGAGTATTCACCTAAGAAAATTAAGCAAAGCGTTACTGGAAATGGAAATGCCAGCAAAGAGCAAGTGGCATCCATGCTCTATAATTTGCTCAAATTCGAAACCTTACCAGAAACCACAGACGCAACTGATGCAGTTGCCGCTGCGGTGTGTCATTTTTTCCAGTTTAGTCCGCAAGAATTTGGAATTAAAAAGTCAACTGGCGGTTGGAAACAATTTATTTCCGACAACCCAAATAAAGTTAAAAAATAAAGATTTATTTTAAAACCATTATTACGGTTTTAATCTGTTTTTTGTCGATTACTTGTAGTTGGTAAATACCTGATTCTAAACCTTCTGTGCTAACCGTAGTAGAATTCTCTCCGCCTCCGCACAACACTTGACTTCCCTTGGTATCAAACAATTTAAAATCAAAAGCACCAGCAGAATTTTCAATAATAAACTGACCAATTGCTGGATTGGGATAAATGATGATTTCGTTCGTTTCCATTCCAACAATTCCGGAGAAATTTGCACTAACAGTTTTTACCAATTCACAATCACAACCGACATTATTTTTAGCAATTAAAGTAACGGTGTAATCTCCATTGGTTGTGTATCTGTGAAATGGCTTTTCACTGCTGCTTTTATTTCCATCTCCAAAATCCCAAGTATAGCTGGTATATCCGCCAACAGCTGGGTTGAAGTTAAATCCATTATTGCCAGCGGTGGCGTCATAATTTGCATTAAAATCGCACTTGGGCAATTCATATACCGTTACAGGTTTGGCCTTTGATGATTCACACCCACTGCTGTATTTACCTGTTAGATTTACATTAAATGTGCGTGTAATACCATTGCTATAAAGATGGCTGGCATCCGCAGTGTTGGAGGTTTTGTTGTTGCCAAAATTCCAAACAAATTGGGTGCTGTCTTTGCCTTTTGTTTCATTATTAAAATATACGGTATCACCGTCACAAACATTATTGGTAGTAAAATCTATATTGGGTGTTGCCATCACAAGCACAGGAGTTGTTATCCTGGTTTTGCACGATTTTGAGGTCAAATCCAAATCTACATTGTATTTTCCTGGGGCTGAATAGGTATGCGATAGAATTGAACCTGAATATGTTTTCCCATCTCCCATTGTCCATTGCTGGGTATAGCTTTCGGAGTTTTGAATGGTAGGATTAAACTTGCTGCTCTCACCAAAACACACCTTATCTACCTGCATTTGGGCGGAGAGTTTTTCCAATATTACAGTTTTATATGTGGTAGCAAAGCAACCAGCAGAATCACCTAAAGTATAGCCAATGGTGCGAGATACAGAATCCAAAGCAGCAAATGCCAAACTGTCTCTGTTTATAGGATTGAATGTTCCTAAATGCCACTGATTCCATTGTTTGGGTGCAGCGCTGCTGCCAGCGCCATAAACCGACATTTGTAAGCCTTGACAATTGTTTTTAAATGTAAAATCCGG
>JADYZD010000346.1 GCA_020853295.1 Bacteroidia bacterium
ATTCGGGTTTTGGTAGCAACCGATATTGCTGCCAGAGGAATCGATGTGGACGACCTTAGTCATGTCATCAACTACGATATTCCCAATATTGCTGAAACCTACGTGCACCGCATTGGCCGTACAGGCAGGGCAGGAGCCAATGGAAAAGCCATAAGCATGTGTGATAGCGAAGAAAGGCCGTATATTAAGGACATTCAAAAGCTTATTGGACTTTCTATTCCAGTTGTAAGCAACCATCCTTTTGAAGGAAATGCTCCGGCAAGTACTTACAAGCAAGCTCCTTCTGGCGATAAGCCAAAAGTGTATGGTGCTCAGAATAGCAATTACAAAGCACCTACCAACAAACAAGCTGCACAAAATCAAAGCAAACCCCAGGGTAAAAAGCCTTGGCATAAAGGAAGCTACCGCCCCAAGCAAGCCTCTCAATAAACATTTTAAATATAGAATATGGGCACCGCCGGTGACAAATGTACTTGTGTAACCCATATTCTATTGCGTAATTTGCTTTCTCATGTCTAGAACACGTTTATTAGCGAAGATTTCATCCCTATCTGCCTTTATTCTGCTTGGTTTTTTCGTCCTATACATGATTTCGTGTAAAGGAAAAAAAACAGGAATTTTTCCAGAAAAAAAGGAAATTGTGGAGTCGGTTTATGCCTCAGCTACCATTAAGGCAAACAACCAGTATAGCTCCATTTCTCCAGTTAGCGGTATTCTTTTGGCCAATATGGTCAATGAAGGCGATTCTGTGAGCATCGGACAAATTATTGCCAAAATAGAAAATACCAATCCGGCTTTAAATACCGATAATTCAAGGCTGGCACTGGAACAGGCCAGACGAAATTTGGCGGGTTTGGATGAAATTACCGCCCAATTGTCTACCGCACGCCGCCAACTTTCTTTAGATTCAGCCAACTATTACCGACAAAAAGAACTCTGGGCCAACAACATTGGCACCAAAGTGCAGCTTGAAAGCCGCCAATTGGCTTACGATGCTTCTAAAAATCAAGTAAAAGCGCTGAATACCCGTTACAACCAAACACGTTCCCAATTGAGTACTGCAATGTCTCAGGCGGAGAACAATTACAACATCAGCAGCAAAAACTCAGGTGATTTTAACATTACCAGCCGTATCAATGGCAGGGTGTTTGCCCTCAATTATAAACCTGGAGAACTTGTGGGCCCGCAAAAAGCAGTGGCTTTACTTGGAAATGCTGAAAAGTTTATTTTAGAACTGACGGTAGATGAAATTGATATCGGAAGAATACAGTTGGGCCAAAAGGTAATTCTGGGAATGGATGCATACAGAGACCAGGTTTTTGAAGGCAAAGTGACCAAGATTTACCCCAATTTGGATACCAAATCCCAATCTTTTTTGGTAGAAGCTGAGTTTGTAAATGGTCCGCCTACCTTGTACCCTGGAATGTCGGCAGAAGCCAGCATTGTTATCCAATCCAAACAGAATGCGCTGGTGATTCCTAGCAATTATTTGATTGATGACTCAAAAGTGCTTACCGAAGACGGGGAAGTACCAGTGAAAATAGGCATTCGCAGTTTGGATATGGTGGAAATTATTAGTGGTATCGACGAAAAAACCAAGCTCCTTAAGCCTTAATGGACACCCGAATCCTGCTTAAAATTGCCAAAACCCATCTTATGGCCCGTAAAAAGCAAACGGCCATAGCAGCTTTGGGCGTTACTTTTGGTATAGGCACTTTTATTATTCTGGTGAGTTTTATGACAGGCCTAAATGGACTTCTTGATGGCTTAATCCTCAACAGAACACCGCATATCCGCATCTATAACGAAATTAAACCCAGTGATTTACAGCCTGTGCAGCGGTCAAAAGACTTTGACTCTGCAGTGCACGTTATTCATAGCGTTAAACCCAAGTTTTCCAAACTCAGCATTTATAACAACCAGCCTTTAATGGAGGTGTTGCGCAAGGACAAACGGGTTAGAGGGGTAACGCCAATAGTGGGTGCCAGGGTGTTTTATGTGTCTGGTGCTACCCAACTGAATGGGAATTTATCCGGTATTCATATTCTAGAACAGGTAAAGCTATTTAATTTTGGAGATTACATTACCAAAGGCAAAGCAGAGAGTCTTGCCAATAATGAAAATGGCATTATTATCGGAGCCGGTGTTGCTAAAAAATTGTCTATAGCAATGGGTGATTATGTGCAGGTAGTTTCCACCACAGGCCAAACTTTAAAGTTGAAAATTGTAGGTTTTTTTCAAAGTGGATTGGCCGATATCGACAACATGCAGAGTTATGTGAATTTAAAAACCGCACAACGCATTCAAGGCCAACCCAAAGATTTTATTACCGATATTCATGTGAAATTGTTTGATATTGAACAAGCATTGCCCATGACCATAGAAATTAGAAAACGATTTGGTTTAAATGCCATTGATATTAAAGCGGCAAATGCACAATTTGAAACTGGAACAAGCATTCGAAATTTAATTACTTATGCTGTTTCTATTGCTTTATTAATTGTAGCAGGTTTCGGAATTTACAATATTCTAAACATGCTTATTTTTCAAAAAATGAACGACATCGCCATACTCAAAGCCACCGGATTTAGTGGGGTAGATGTGCGCAATATTTTTCTATACCAGGCCATGATGATTGGCGTTGCAGGTGGCATTCTCGGCCTTATTATTGGCTATTTTGTTTCAGTATTGATTAGCAAAAGTCCGTTTGTTACAGAAGCCCTACCCACCATTAAAACCTTCCCAGTGAATTTCGATATTAAATTTTACATTATCGGAAGCATTTTTGCCATACTTACCACATTTTTTGCTGGACTTATGCCCGCAAGAAAAGCCAGTAAAATAGACCCAGTAGAAATATTAAGAGGCCAATGAGTACCGTAATTAAGGCAGTAAATATTCACAAACATTTCTACGATCCGGTAGACAACCATGTAATAAAAGGCGTGAGCCTGGAGGTGCAGGGTGGCGAATTTGTATCCATTATGGGCAAGTCGGGTTGCGGTAAAAGTACCTTGCTGTATATCCTTTCTACCATGGATACCAATTTTGAAGGTGAACTTTATTTGGCAGGAAAATCACTTCGTGGTTTAAAACAAAAAGAATTGGCCCGAATCAGAAACCAGCATATCGGTTTTGTATTTCAATTCCATTATTTGTTGCCTGAATTTTCGGTGCTGGACAATGTAATGCTGCCCGCTTTAAAATTGGGTTTAAAAAGCAAAGAGGAAATTGAACACGATGCCATGGTGCAACTAAAGTTGTTAGATATACCTGAATTGGCCACCAAAATGGCTACACAAATTTCAGGGGGTCAAAAACAACGTGTGGCCATTGCAAGGTCTTTAATTAACAGTCCTGAAATTATTATGGGCGATGAGCCTACAGGGAATTTGGACAGCAAAAATGCCGATTTGGTTTTCGGTATTTTTAAAGAATTAACAAAAGAGTTGCATAGGGCCATGCTCATTGTTACCCACGACCATGATTTTGC
>JADYZD010000347.1 GCA_020853295.1 Bacteroidia bacterium
AAGTTCGAAAGAATTGGTATCCAAATTTGGGCTTAAAGTGTCGCGCACAATCACAGTTGTAGCGGGCCAATTGCCTGTATTCTGGAAACGAACCAAATATTTCAATATACCCGGTTTTTCTTTCATGCGTTCTGGTTCAGATGCTTGCTTGTCATTGGGATCATGTGCATTTACAATTTTAAGTTTTGTAATGAATTCGTTGTTTAAAGAATCCTTCTCTACAATGTTTGTATAACAGTTACATTTAAAGGCCACTGTTCCCGTATCTGTATTCTTGACAACATATTCTACTTGGATATTTTTTTCACTCAATAATCCCAGACCGGAGGTCGTAAAATTCAAACTGGTATCAGTAGCGTTGTAATTGCCTGATGAAAGTTTTAGAGAGTTCAATTTGCGGTCTGATTTTATGGTGCATTTTATGTTGCCGAAAGAGGTATTTCCATTGTTTTCAAGGTTCAATTTTAATGTGCTCTTAACACCTCTTAGTGTTGCCCAAGCCAATGAATTGTTGCTGATTTTTAGGTCTTTTATAATTTGGGTATCGGGCTTAACGATAAAATCTAATGATTTATTTATTCCATATTTCCATGTATGCACACCGGAAACGGGTTTTTCAAATGTCCATCCGTTTGGTAGGCTTGGTGTAATAATTTGGGTTGAGGTATCATTATGAAAAAAGTATTCCCCGGTGTCATTATTAATTTTATAACTTCTAGAATTTGTAAGTTTAAGACCATATCTTCGAAAAGGCTTGTCGGTTCCTAAATCAAATTGGTTGTTTTTATTGGAGTCATAAAATATCTTACCATAAATTTTTTCAGATCCTGCTGTTTTCCAGGAAAGAATAAATCCAGAATCTGTTCCGGAACCATTGCTATAGAATTGAATAAAAAATTCACCTGAATTGGAAATTAAAATTGCGGGTAATTTTGTGATGCTTCCAACTGTAAAACCGCCTTTTGGATGCAAGGCCAAACCACTGTCTGATGCGCCATCAAAAACCAACAATCGGTCATTAGTATCAGCCAATTTTAACTGTTTAATGTTTAAAATAGACTTAATTGCATTTGTTTTTATATGAAAATAGTCGGTTTGTTTTTTACGGTTATTTCCATAATTCAAACCTGGTCCACCATTGTCGTATAAAGTTCCACTGTCCCATTCCGCTTCATTATTTACCCCTATGTAGTATTCAATTGGCGGTATGCACCATACATTTTTACAAAGCCAAGTTGAGAAGCCAACATTGTTTTTTGCCCTATGGCAAATGGTCCATCTTCCATATTCAGATATAGTAATATTGGGAAATTTTGAGGAGTATGTATAAGTATTCCCGTCTGGACCTGTTGCTGTCCATTCCCATGTATACGCGCCGGAGTCTGCTAAACTGGAACATTGCACATCAAAATACACTTGCATTTGATCTGTACTTATCCAGAATTCATTACTAGGGACATGCGTGGCTTTAATTACATGAATTGTTCGTATATATTGAGCAGAGTCCCCATCTTGATTTTTTACACGCATCTTTATGGTATACCATCCAGGTGTGGCGCAGTCCAAATTACTAGTATAAACTACCTTATTACTCAAATCGCCATATGTGGAATCATATGCTTTAAATGTAATTAATGGCTGTTCTCTATAACACGAAGAAACAGATAGATCTGAGTAAACCTGCACGGTGTCTTTGCCATAAGGTTTAATTACTGGCCCTTTTGCACACACAAATTGATTGAATATTGACAAAAGAATTATAACTAGAATGCTAAGACGATTGGACATTATAATGTGTTTGGTATTGTTACAATGACGCGTGAATTTACTGTGGTTGCGAAGCCAAGTGCATTCATGACCTATTTCTGACATTTCCACAGCCCTTCCAAATGCCAACAGAATCCCCGACTTTTGCACCTATGTCGCAACGACCCCTGATTCTTATTAGTAACGACGATGGCATTACATCGCCAGGAATTGGCCACCTTATCGATTGCATGAAAGAAATAGGGGAGGTGATTGTGGTGGCTCCCGACAAGCCACAAAGTGCTATGGGGCACGCCATTACCATTAATGAACCCATTCGCATGACCAAGGTAGACTTGCACCATGGTGTGGAAGCTTGGCAAACCAGCGGCACACCCGTAGATTGTGTAAAATTGGCCATCGATAAACTACTGCCCAGAAAACCCGACCTCATGGTTTCAGGTATCAATCACGGGTCAAACTCCAGCATCAATGTTATTTATTCTGGTACCATGAGTGCTGCAGTAGAAGCTTCTATCGACGGCATGAAAGCTATTGGATTTTCACTGTGCGATTATAGTTGGGAAGCAGATTTTCAACCTGCAATGTCTTGGATCAAAAAAATCGCATTGGCAACTTTGAACAATGAATTGCCTTACGGAACGTTATTAAATGTAAATATTCCAAAAGGAGATATCAAAGGCATTAAGATTTGCCGTCAGGCCGTAGCCCGATGGAAAGAAGAATTTGAAGAACGGGTAGATCCTTTTGGCCGCAATTATTACTGGATGACAGGGAAATTTGTAAATATGGACCACGGCACGGATACAGATGTTTGGGCATTGGAAAACAATTTTATTTCTATAGTCCCAACCATGTTCGACCTTACTGATCATGGCAGAATTGGCACCGTAAATAATTGGAATTTACATGAATAACCGATGGGTACATACCATAGCTGGAGCCATAGCAGGCGCCGCACTGCCCTTGTTCCTGGGGGGCATTATTGCAATGCTGCAAGGCATCAAGTTCGATTCATTTGTTTATTCAGTTTTCCATAGAATTCCCTTTTACAGCACTTATTTTCAATTGGGTGTCGCATCAAATATTGGGGTGTTTTTTTTAATAATGAAAAAAGACAGCCTCATTTATTTCGGGCGTGGTTGGCTAGTGGCCACCATTTTGTGTGCCATGTGGGCCGTGATGATTGAAATAAACGGATTATGAGGTATTACCTGGTTGCAGGCGAGGCGAGTGGCGATTTGCACGGAAGCAATTTAATGAAAGCCATTTCTGGCTTGGATCCTGCAGCCGAATTCCGCTGCTGGGGTGGAGATTTAATGGCTGCACAACCAGGTGCTACTTTGGTATCACATTATAAGGAACGCGCTTACATGGGATTGTGGGAAGTAATTACGCATATCCGCACCATTGCTGGCTTTTTAAAACAAGCCGAACAAGATATTCTCGCAAATAAACCCGATGCATTGATTTTAATTGACAATCCGGGATTCAATTTAAGGTTGGCTGCTTTTGCAAAAAAACATGGCATTCCGGTGCATTATTATATTGCACCTAAGGTATGGGCTTGGAATACCAAAAGGGTGAAAAAAATAAAAAGAGATGTAGATTATTTGTACAGCATTTTGCCCTTTGAACCTGAATTTTTTTCTGCCCATCAAGTGAAGGTAGACTATGTTGGAAACCCAATAGTAGACGCCATTTCCCAATTTAATGCTACGAGCAACTGGAAAGAAACAAATTCAATTTCGAAACCGATAATTGCCGTTTTACCCGGCAGTAGAAAACATGAAATTCATAGCACTTTACCATTGGTATCATCACTAATTTTGGATTATCCCGAATATGAATTTGTAGTTGCTGGTGCGCCTGGTTATGATGAAAAATATTTGCGAAATATTGCAGGCAATTCAGCCATAAAAATAGGTGTTAATGATACCTACAATATTTTAAATAATGCCCATGCCGCTATTGTAGCAAGTGGCACTGCAACATTGGAGACTGCGGCGTTTAATGTACCACAGGTGGTGTGTTACAAGGTAGCGGCCCTCACCTATTTTATTGGGAAAATGGTCATTCAAGTAAAATGGGTTTCTTTGGTCAATTTAATATTGAATCGAGAATTGGTGCGTGAATTATTGCAAAAAGAATTCACCAAAAATAATTTGAAATTGGAGTTGGATAAAATATTAAATGGAAAAGGTAGAGAGAAGATGTTGGAAGGGTATAAAGAATTAAATGCCAAGCTGGGATTGCCTGGCGCATCTGCAAAGACCGCGGAATTAATTGTAGGCCGAATGCAAAAAAAGGCACATGCCTAACCCAATCGGTATTCTCAATGCTGAATCATTAAAGGCATTACTGTTTGGGTGTTTTTCCCATTCAGCCTAAGGGTATAAAATCCAGAAGGTATATGCTCAGTAGAAATTTTTATCTCCTTGTTTCCTGTTCCCGATTTGATAATGCTGCCATCTGCTGAATATATTTCATATTGGAAATCCCCATTTTCATTCACCTGTATTTGAAAAAAATCATTGGCAGGAGAGGGGAAAATTATAAAATGATCATTTTTATTATCTATTGGAACATGAACGGAATTTTTATAAATAATAATGGTATCAGTGGTGCTGCAGCCATTGGAGTCCACAACACTAACCCAAAAATAGTTTTTATAGGAAACCAGTTGCTTTTGTTCGACTCTCATGGTGCGGGTTTTGCTTTCGTTTTTCCAAGTATAGGAGGCAAATTCTCCTGGATCTAAAATGAGGAATTTTGTGGTATCAATCCATTCTATATCAGGGCCTAGATTCGTTGTAATTTGAGGTCTTACCCAAACCGACAACCAGGTGGAGTCTGTACAAACGGTGCGGTTGTTAAATCGAGATGAACCGATATAAAGAATGCGATTTAACCCACTGTGTTTTAATTGAATTGTAGGATTGGGATAAGTCGCAAATGTATTGTTCTCATAAATCCAAGTGCGGATAAGGCTATTCCCAACTGCAGCATCAGATTTAAAGGTTTCATTCAACTGCAAGTTTGATCCCAATTTATTATAACAAAGAAAGGTATCACTCCCTTGGATATAGGGTATCGATTTGTTTCTAGAATATATTAGGATTTTCTTACGAATATAACCACCAGTTTTTGCATACCCATTGCATCCCAACTGCCCTCCTAGAAGATATAATTCTACTTCTTTTTCCCCAGGCTTGGTAAATGTAAACCCATTAATGTCTTTGGAGAAAATTTCATCAGTGTATTGGCTTACTCCTACTGGAGTGTTGTATAGACGCCATTAATAGGTGGGATTTGAATTTGATGTATTTGAGTTGTTGGTAAATTTAACCTTATTGGTAAACTGACAGGAATCTTCGTATGAAAAACTAAAATCAATTTTCTCTCCCAATGTTTTGAATTTATTTTTTGCATATGTATTTAAATAATATGCGGGTTTTCCATTTTTAATTTCATAGGAAAAAACGGAAATATAATAATCTGTACCAGAATGCAAATTAAAAACAGTTGCTGAACTATCATGACCACTGTACACGATGACATTTTTGTCGTTTATCATTCTGTCACCGTAGTAAAAAGATGCCGAATATAAAACCCCATCCTGAGGTTTAAAAGTGAAATTGCTGTCAGTAGAGAGAACCACAATTGAGTAGGCA
>JADYZD010000348.1 GCA_020853295.1 Bacteroidia bacterium
GAAAATACGTTTCTCAAACTTTCCGGATTGGACAGTTTATTTTCACTCACCAATATTTTCAGATCAAAAGGTTTGTATTATTTTTCAGGAGTTGCAAGGCCAGAAGGCGATGTGAAAGCCAATGGAATATTTCAACTGTTTCCAATAAAAAAAGCCATCCGCGCCTACCGCAAATTTTCTGATATTTATTTTGCAGAAAGCAACAACAAGACCATCTATCTATCTGGCAATTTTCCTTACCAGCTTACCCAAAATAAATACACTTTTAAGTTGGGCAGGGTTGATGACAGTTTACAACGTTTTTATGGCAGAATATTTTACGACCGCAACAACGATGGGGTATTCAACAACGGCGATGTACGACCCGGCGAAAAGAGCATAAAAGTAGCACCTTATAACCTACTCATACCAGTGGATCCATCGGGATTCTTTTCATTTATTATACCCAAAGGAAAATCACAACTCGTTAAAATATCCTTATCAAAAACTGCTGAAATTCAAGCCGGTTTCAATTATATATTTAATGCCGATACATTCACAGAAAAATTGATTAATTTTCCATTAAAATTAAATAAAAATGACTTTGCGGATATCCGCGTTCGCATTTCTGCTGCGGCAGGATGGCAAGTGCGCAAAGACACCTCAGAGTTGTATGTATTAAAAGTGAGCAATAATGGAGTGGTAGCTGCTACTCCCGATGTCAACTTAAACTTTAATGGTAAAATTGTTTTAATTAAACCCTTCCCTGCACCCAATGTCATCAATCCCGGAAAAATAACCTGGGAAAAACAGGCATTGCAGCCAGGTGAAGAAAAATATTACCTCATTAAATTGACCACCCCATCTAGCGATTTTGCGGTGAATGATGAGGTGAAATTTGAGGCGGGTGTTGCCAATTTTGTCGACGACAATCCAGCAGACAATATGGACACCTTAAGCCAAACTGTTTCTGCTGGAGTTCAGGGCAATGCAAAGCTGCAATTTCCCGAAGTGCAGAATGGCAACTCGTATGCCGATTTAGACCCCTATGCTGGCAAAATCGAGTACATCATCCGGTTCACCAACACCACTTCCGACACCATTAGAACTGTGGTGGTGCGCGATACCATTAGCACTCCAGATTATGTAACTTACATCCAAGAAACTGGCGCCAGCCATGCTTTTTACAGAGATGTGCAAACCAGTCCCAACTTGCCCGATAAAGTAATTGTAGCATATACTTTTTCCAACATTAAATTGCCACCAAATCCTACAGGCAATACCGAATTGGTAAACAGCAGTGGCTATATTGGTTTTCGGTTGGGCTTAGCTCCTGCTTTAACATCAGGCACACAATTGAGCAATACCGCATACATCCACCTGGATAATTATGCTGCGATTCGCACCAATACTGCTATGGCACAAGTTCAATCCACTGGTATAAAAGCGGTGCATTCCAGTGGAAATTTCACTGTTTTTCCAAATCCATTTGTAGATGTTTTGAATTTTAATTCTACAGCGGAAAATGGCAATTTTAGACTTACAGACATGCAGGGCAGAACCCTTTTGCAAACTGTAATCTCCAACCGCCAAATCGACCTTTCCAACCTTGAATTGGCACAATCTGCCTATATTTGGAGCATTATTTTGCCCAATGGTGACACAGGTTCTGGAATTATTATTAAAAAATAATTTAAAACCCAAGCAACTATTTGCATAAAAAAACGACAAACAAGTAATCAAAATAAATACTATGAAAAAACTATACAACATCGTTCTGGCATTCTTGCTGCTTACGGCCTCTTCTTTGGGCCAAAAGGCAGTTGCCCAGAACAATTACACCGGATTCGAGTATTCTGCAACCTGCTTAAAAGTGGGATTGTGGGTTACCGACAAAAGGGGATTTGATTCATGTGCCCAAACCAAATTTACGGTAAACGGCTCAGTAGTGGCAACAGGTCCTCAAGCAACGTACACTTTTCCATCAGCCGGTACTTATACCGTTTGTGTGAAAATCATCAACACCTGCAAAAAATGGGATACCCAAGTTTGTAAGTCTATCACAGTTAAAAGTTGTGATAGCAATTCTTGTAAATTAAATCCTGAATTTTCTGCCAAAAACGATTGCCTAAAAGCCAAATTCTTGGCCGGCGGCAATGTGAGTGGTGCAACTTATTCTTGGTCGTTTGGCGATGGAAGTTCTGGAACAGGCAAAGACCCTGCCCATACTTATTACAAAGCTGGCACTTACAAAGTGTGCTTAACCATGAGCTGGAAAGACCCCAACACCAATGTAGCATGCAAAAAAACAGTGTGCAGGGAAATCAAAATTTCTTGTGGCCAACCTTGCAACATCAGGGGTGATTTTAAATTCACCGCCCATGCTGGTTTGGTGAAATTTGAAGCATCTAGCAACAACGGATACTATTACGATTGGTCTTTTGGCGACGGCACTTACGGTTATGGCAGGGATATTAAGCACCAATACAAAAAACCCGGTACTTACAATGTTTGTGTAAAAATCACAGACAAAAGCAAAAAATGCTCAGTAACCATTTGCAAAAAGGTTGTTATTGAAGAACCTTGCAATGTTAAAGCCACTTTTGCATTCTTAAACACAACTGGCAACACAGTGAAATTCGCTGGTATCGCTTTCGGAGGCAACTATTTTGTGTGGAGTTTTGGCGATGGCACCAGCGGTGTTGGCACCAATCCTTCTCACACTTACACCAAACCGGGTAAGTACGTTGTGTGCTTAACTGTGTATTCTAAAAACAAAAAATGCAAAACAACAGTTTGCAAAACCATAGAGGTGGGCAAACCCGATAACAAACCTTGCAACTTTGCAGGTGCTAGCTTCGGCTACAGCATCGCGTGTCCTAAATTGGTTCTAGAAGCCAAAAACTTGGGCGGATGCATCAACTACGGTTGGGCGATTACCCCAGCAGGAACCAATAACGTAACTACTTATTATGGTAGGGTTCAATACATTCCAATCAATGCCAATGGGGTGTATAAAGTTTGCTTGAAACTTTACGATTCTTGCAACCGCTGCGATACCCAAATTTGCAAAACCATTGAGGTTAAATGTGCTGAAAAATGCAATTGGAGCCAAGCTGGATTTACCGTTAAAACCGATTGTAAGAAAGTAACAGTTGTAGGAAACTATTTTAAAAATTGCTTGAGTTTTGGTTACAGCTGGGGTGATGGCACTTACAGCACTGGCAAAGTTGCCGACCACGAATATGCTAAAAATGGCACTTATACCATTTGCATGAAAGTGATTGATTCTTGCAACAATTGCGATACTATTATCTGCAAAAAAGTGACTGTTGAATGTGCTGATAAATGCAACTGGAAAGCGAAGTACCCGAATTTCACTTCATTCACTACCAGTGTAAATTGCAGAACCATTTCTGCTGCATTGAATACCATTTCTGCAGGTTGCATCAGACAGTATTACTACATTGGTGGTGTTGCTGCTACTTATGATGGCAAATTGTACCACTCTTGGAATGTTGAGAAAAACGGCACTTATGTGATTTGCTTAAAAATGATTGACACCTGCACCGGTTGCGATACCACCATTTGCAAAGAAGTGGTTGTGAATTGCAATCCTTGCGACATGAGCAAAGCCAGCTTTACTTATAAAATAGATTGCAACAAAGTAACAGTTGAAGGCTACAACATGGGTGGATGTAACATATATGGATTTGCATGGGGTGACAACAGTGCCTCATATAACAGGGTTGCCGACCACCGCTATACCAAAAACGGTACTTACACCCTTTGCTATAAAGTGTACGACACTTGTAACAAATGTGATACTACCATTTGCAAAACCATTAAAATCGATTGCCAGCCTTGCAAAGCCACTGCCAGCTTCACGCTTGACAGTACCTCTACATCTGGTAAAGCTTATGTTACCAACACCAGCACAGGTGCTTACCACTATGCTTGGGATTTTGGAGACAGCACATTTGCCTACAGCAAAAACCCTGGCAATCATGCCTATGCTTCATCAGGTACTTATACCATTTGCTTAACCGTTTGGGATTCTGCAAAAACCTGCAGCACCAAATTCTGCAAAACCATTAAAATAGTGAAAAGTCGTACCGCTTCTGTAAGCAGTGTTTCTAACACCAATATTAATGTGTATCCAAACCCTGCTGGCGACTACTTTAACATCTACACCGGAAACAGCACTGGTACTTATACCATTGTAAACTTGCAAGGCAAAA
>JADYZD010000349.1 GCA_020853295.1 Bacteroidia bacterium
TGTGATGCCGCATCACTGCGGGACCTAATGGAACTGCAAAAATACAACAGATATTGGTTTGTTGATGTGCTTTGTTTTTGAATATGCTTTAAATTGCGTTTCAAGTGGCGAAAATTAGCAAAACTGTGGTTGCCCTGTCGTGGGTAAGTTTGTTTACTGATATGGGCAGTGAAATGCTGTATCCCATTATGCCATTGTATTTAAAAAGCATTGGTTTTTCTATACTGCTTATTGGAATTTTAGAAGGTATTGTAGAGGCATTGGCTGGACTGAGCAAGGGTTACTTTGGTGGTTGGAGTGACCATACCGGCAAGAGGCTGCCTTTTGTGCAATTTGGATATACCCTAAGCGCCATTAGTAAACCCTTAATGGCATTGAGCACATTGCCCATTTGGGTATTTTTTTCGCGCAGTGCAGATAGGCTGGGCAAAGGCATAAGAACTGCTGCTAGGGATGCCATGCTTGCAGATGAAAGCACAGCAGAAACCCGTGGAAAAATTTTTGGTTTTCACAGAAGTATGGATACTGTGGGTGCATTTATGGGGCCCCTCATAGCCTTAATTTTTTTGGGATTTTATCCTAATCAATACCGATGGCTTTTTGTATTGGCCTTTGTGCCCGGTATGTTGGCCATTGTTTCTACGTTTTTCATTCAGGAAAAACCTGTGCATATTAAAAACAAGAAAACACCCAGTTTTTGGGGTTTTATTTCTTACCGAAAAAATGCAAGCCCCTCTTATAGAAAAGCCACACTGGCATTGATACTTTTTGCTATTTTCAATTCATCGGATGTGTTTTTATTGCTAAAAATTAAAGAGGCTGGTTTTTCTGATATTTGGATACTTGGGATATATATTTTTTACAATTTCATATTTGCTGTATTGGCCTATCCTATTGGCAAAATGGCAGATAAAATGGGCATATATTCCATGTTAATTACAGGGATTTTTATATTTATTCTCGTTTATTTTGGCATGGCTTTTTCCCAAAATATTTTAGGCTTTGTTGTTTTGTTTTTTCTTTACGGGGTATATGCAGCGTGCACCGATGGAATGTCGAAAGCCTTAATTGCAAACCATTGCAATGCCGATGAAAAAGCAAGTGCCATAGGGTCTTTTGTAAGTTTTCAAAGCTTGGCAACTATGGTTGCAGGGTTTGTTACAGGATACATTTGGTATGCTCGCGGATCTTGTGCCGCACTGGTAGTAAGTGCAGCTGGGGCCACATTGGTTTTATTCCTCATGCTGGGTTTTAAAACCTCCATAGTAACTGGCCATGCAGGAAGAGTTTCTTAAACATGCCCTCAATTCATGGAATTGTGAATAGATTTGCATTGTGATTTCATATAATCGATTTGTTTTGGACAATGGTTTGCGGGTATTGCACCATCCTGATCCCGATAGCACGGTATGTGTTTTAAACATTTTGTACAATGTTGGCGCTAGAGATGAAGACGAAAACCGCACAGGATTTGCGCATCTTTTTGAACACCTTATGTTTGGAGGCAGCGAGAATATTCCTTCTTACGACCAAGAAGTAGAAAAAGCCGGTGGAAATAACAATGCCTATACCAATAATGATTACACCAATTATTACATCACAGTACCCACAGAAAACATAGAATCCGCTTTTTGGCTTGAAAGTGATAGAATGATGCAGTTGGCGTTTTCTGAAAAATCCTTAGAAGTACAGCGGGGTGTGGTTATTGAAGAATTTCGCCAAAGGTGTTATAACGCCCCTTTTGGACAACTGTGGCATCACATCCGAGAATTGTTGTATAAAGTGCACACTTACAGATGGCCTACTATTGGCAAGGAAATAAAGCATATTGAAGAGGCCACTTTAACAGATGTTGAAGCTTTCTACTACAAACACTACCACCCTGCCAATGCGATTTTGTGTGTTGCCGGAAATGTAAGCTTAGAAGAAACAAAGGGATTGTGTGAAAAATGGTTTGGCAGCATTGATAGAACGGGTGAGATTAATAAAAATATTTACGCCACAGAACCAGAACAAACGGCTCCGAGGTTTATGGAAACTACAGATTTAAGTCCGAACAATGCTGTTTTTCTTGCCTGGCGTGGACCCAATCACCAACACCCCAATAGTTCCATGTTAGAAATTTTTGGAGACATGCTTGGTGGCTCAGAAACCTCCCCACTCCACGTGGAACTGGTACAAAAACTTGGCTTGTTTAATGCTGCCGAAAGCTTTTATATGCGCGGACTGGATGATGGAATTTTTATGGTTTACGGTTTATTGAATGATGGCATTGGCCATAAAGAAGCTGCAGAACAATTGACTGGTTTATTGAATAAGGCCATGCAGCCTGGATTCTTTACAGAACGCGAATACCAAAAGGTTTTGAATAAAATTAAATCACACCTATTGTTTGAAAAAACTGGCATGATGAACAATGCACAGAAACTCTGTTTTCATGAATTGTTGGGCGATGCAAATGGAGTAAATACAGAGCTCGAGGTATATGAAAAAAGCAGTTTGGAAAAAGTACTCATGGCCGCGCAAACAACACTTGGGCCCAACAATGTGTCTAACCTATATTATTCCCCAATACAATGAGCAATTTCAGAGCAATAGCTCCGCAATCAAAAAAAATACTGGAACTGCAGTACAATAAACCAACAGTGCATATTTTGGGGGATAGGGTAAATTTATACCAATGCAAGCCCAGGGCAAATGAGGTAATCAAATTGCAAATACTGTTGCCGGTAAGTACCTTGTTTCAGCACCAAAAACTTCAGGCCAGAACTGCATCAA
>JADYZD010000350.1 GCA_020853295.1 Bacteroidia bacterium
GCAAACTAATACTCCCTTTCAAAAAATATAAGGTCACTGAAAAACAACTTTTGGGCTTTGAGACAACACTTTATAAAAATTTGTGTCTATACTTGTAAACATACTACTATGAAACAGATTGTACTTCTTTCATTTATAGCGCTGAGCCTATTTCAGTGCAAAAAGGAATCATCCAAAAACGATGAACCAGCGGGCTTAAATCCCAATACCAAAGAATATGTTTCTTTTGACATAGAAGGCTTGGATGGCTTAAGCAGTTTCCTATTTCAAGATGCTGATGGATATAAATTTAAGGGCTACCACGACAAATGCCCCATAAGCCCTACTTATGTGCTTCACCAGGTTGAAAAAAGCACAGATCCTTATAACAACCCCCAGTTCTCAATTTTTTTAGGCACTGCTACAATGCCTACAAAGTTTAAGGACGGTGTAAAAGTGCAAACTTACCAAGTTAAGGATTTAACAAATAACAATGCTGCGATTACCTTTAGCCATAGCCGTGTAAATAAAGGCGGACTAGGAAGTTCAACAATGAATGGAACTGCAGGAAATGAATTTGAAATTACCAAAATAGAAACCATAGATGGTATAGAATATGCATTTGGCAAATTCAAAATTTACATGCATACACCCTCTCCTGGAAACAAAGAGTACTATTGGGTAAAAAACGGAAAATTTAAAATCAAGATTTAGTTTAATTGCACATCATCTGGGGCATTGCTCATCCAGCTTAAATTGCCGCCATGCTGCTGCAGTGCCGTTTTCCACAATTCCTGATGGTCTTCAAACACCAATGAAGCTGTTCCTTTGGTTACTATCCAAGATTTGGCATCAATTTCTCCGATTAATTGGTCAGGCCCCCAACCGCTGTATCCCAAATAAAAACGAATTTCATTGGCTTGAACGATACCAGTATTCACCAATACTTTGAGTTGTTCAAAATCGCCACCCCAGTACAATCCTGGCAACACGGACACTGCACCTTCTAATTGTGAAATTTGGTGCAAATAATGAAAAGAATCCTGACCCACTGGGCCGCCTAAAAATACGGGTTCAACAATATCCAATTCATCAAACAAATCAGAAACCGACAATACTGTTTTTTGATTTAAAACAAAACCTATGGTTCCACTTTCATTGTGGTCTGCAAGCAACACCACGGTTCTATTAAAGTGCGGATCGGGCAGAAATGGCTCAGAAATAAGAAAGCTGCCTATATGTGGTTGAATCATTTTCCTATAAGCCCCCTATCACTCATTTCAGCCATACTCACTCCCAGCGATTGCAAGTATTCCAATGCCAGTTCCATAAGTGTTTTTAGCACTGCCAATACAATAAAAACAGGCAAGTAATTGCCAACCATTGCAGCCAAGAAACTGCCAAGTATGATGGCAATATGTATGGGGAAAATGCGCAAATAAGGCAAGAACATAAAATCATTTGCATTGTACTTTCCTGAATTTTCTTTTTTATAGTGCCTAATTGTATTTAACAATAAAGTAAAGGCAAAAATGGATGCACCTTGGAGTACAATGTTCCAATTTGCCATGGAAGCAGGAACGAACACAGAATAAATAAAATGAAAAAATCCATAGTGGAAAATAAAAAACACCCCTAAGGCCACAGGGCTTTTCCAATCATCTGCCCGAGTGGGAAGCGCGAATTTGTAGGTGAACATTTTGAAAACATGCACCACACCTATGAGTATGCTTTGCATCAGGTATATCCACAGAAAAGAAATGGAATGCTCTTTTAGGTCCATGCCGGGAATAAGGAAAATGGCCAAATTGCTCACTATTACAATACTGTATGCAGGTTTTGTAACTGTGGCTTTTAAGAAATTGGCAAAACTCCCATTTTTAGAACGGAAGTAATCAATTAGCTTCTTCCATTCATCATTCTTGCTGTTTTCCATGAATATTCAAATAAATACAATTCTGCCTGTTAAAGTAAACCCAAACTAAGAAAAAAATAAAAAACCCCAATATCAGTGCGCATATATTTGGCATTTGAGTTGTAAAATTGCAAACTCTCTTGCTTTTCAATTCAATACAATATTGGATATTTCTACCCATAGTATGGCTGCTGTACTTTGGCATTCCCTCGCACTACCGCTGGATTTGGCTTTTGCTTGCCAGTTATGTATTCTACGGGTTTTGGAAAATTGAGTTTGCCGGACTAATGGCTTTTACCAGCTTGATAGATTGGTATTGCGCATTAAAAATTGAAGGCGTTGAAAGAAAAAACCACAAAAAAACATGGTTGTGGTTGAGCATTCTCTCCAATGTGGCCATGCTTTTTATGTTCAAATATTTCGATTTTGCTTTGGGTGGATCGAACATAGCAAAATCGCTGGCCAACAACAACATTACCGCATGGATTATTGAATTGGGAAAATACACCATACCAGCAGGAATTTCATTCTATACCTTTCAAAGCATTAGTTATGTGGTGGATGTATATAGGGGAGAAGAAAAAGCACAACACAATCTACCCAAATTCATGCTGTATGTGAGTTTCTTCCCTCAGTTGGTTGCAGGGCCGATTGAACGTTTTGGCAAATTAAACAACCAATTGTTCACCAAATATTTGCCCAACTGGGCCGATTTACAAAATGGATTTAGAATTATTTTATATGGTTTGTTCTTAAAGGTAGCCGTGGCTGATAACTTGGCCTCAGTTGCAGATGCATACTATTCCAATCCCGATATGTATTCTACTGGTTCTGCATGGATCGCCATTTTTGCTTTTGCTTTTCAAGTCTATTCCGATTTTTTTGGTTATAGCTTATTGGCCCAAGGCAGTGC
>JADYZD010000351.1 GCA_020853295.1 Bacteroidia bacterium
AACGGGTAGGCCTCTTCGCCAGTCGCAGTATTAGCGCTTACAGCGGCGTTTTGGGTATTTTACAAAGTGGCAAAACCTATGTTCCTCTGAATCCCAAGTTCCCCGAATCCCGCAATGCAGCCATAGCGAAACTCGCCGGTGTAAATACCATCATTGTTGGTAAAGAATGCCTCCATGCCATAGCAGAAATTACACAATTGCTGGATGACCATATTCAATTGCTTTTCCCAGATTGCACTGAATCAGAAATTCCGGCCCATGTGCTCCAATCGCATACCTGTTTCTTTGTTGCCGATTCTTCCCACAACGCAACTATCCACCCTACTCCATCTCATCTGGCCTATATCCTATTTACTTCCGGCTCCACTGGCCTGCCTAAGGGGGTGCCCATAAAACAACAAAGTGTTTTGGATTATGTTGATTACCTGTACCAGCGTTTCTTACCCAATGAGAATGATAAATTCTCCCAAACTTTCGACCTCACTTTTGACTTGAGTGTGCACGATATGTTCCTTTGCTGGAAAGCAGGCGCTTGTCTATATTCCTTGCCCGAAAAAACAGTGCTCGGACCAGGAAAATTCATCAAAGAACACCAACTCAGTTTCTGGTTTTCGGTGCCATCTGTTGCCCAGTTTATGGACAGCTTTCGAATGCTGAAACCCGATATTTTTCCTTCTCTTAGGGTCTCGCTTTTTTGTGGTGAGCCGTTGCCAGTAAACGTAGCTATGAAATGGCAACAAGCCACTGGCAATCAAAGGTTGGAAAACATTTATGGTCCTACAGAGGCCACCATTGGCATTTCGCATTACACATTGCCAAACAATGCGGAAAACATCAAATCAAAAAATGGAATTGTAAGTATTGGTTCTGTTTTTTCCTCCCAAAATTATAAAATTAAAACAGATACATCACTGCCTGAAAACACTGGCGAATTACTACTTTCAGGCTCACAAATTACCGATGGGTATTGGCACAATGATGTAAAAACCAACGAAAATTTTGAAACCGATAATCGGGGTGTTTTGTGGTACAAAACCGGTGATATCGTGGAATTGGATAAGGATGGTGATTTGTTTTATTTGGAACGCAAGGATTTTCAAGTAAAAATTCGCGGTTACCGGATTGAACTTGAAGAAATTAACCATGCCATTTCAAAATTCTCAGGTGAAAGTATGGTGTATTCCATTCCCTGGCCCATAAAAGACGGTATTGCTGAAAGTATTTATACCTTTGTGGGCGTGAATTGCAAAAATTCCAAAGCCGAATTAATCCAGCATTTGCAAACCATTTTACCCGAATATATGGTGCCAAAAGACATTGCTTTTGTTGCCAATTTTCCATTAAACAGCAATGGAAAAATAGACAAATTGGCTTTAATAAATACCTTGGAAAAATGACCGACTACAACACAGCTAAAACAACATTAGACAGCATTATACGCAACGCTTGCGATGAAAAAGAAATCGATTTTTCATCAATACAATTGAATGAAGAACTGAATTTAATTGAAAGTGGCATTTTTGATTCATTGGGTTTGTTGCAATTGATCGCCGAACTCGAAGAGCAATTGGGCATAGAAATAGACTTGTCTGAAGAAGACCCTGAAGATTTTACCCAGTATTCCAAATTGCTGGATATCATTGCTAAACAATAATTAAATGGGCCTGCGTTTTGCCATTATTGGCTCCTCCACTCCCCTGCAAAAAACCTTGCCATTGTTTGAGGCACAACCCAACATTTCCTTGCTTGTATTTTTAGATGCAGAAAACGATTCACATGCCATAAAATGGTGCGAAAAAAACCATTTTTCCTGGCACGATTCTAGGCTGGTAAAATCTGCAGAAGGAGAATCCCTTTTTAAAGAATTTGCACCGCATTGGATATTGAGTATCAATAGCACCGTTATTATTCCTGAAAACATCTTGTCTTCAGCAACTACTGGAGCACTAAACCTGCATCCTGGAAAATTGCCAGAATATGCAGGATTGCACACCCACCAATGGGCCATTAGAAATGGTGAAACCCAATTCGGAGTTACCATTCACCATATGCAAACGGGTATAGATACTGGAGATATTGCCTTTCAAACTACCTTTGAATTGGATGGAAACGAAACAGGATTGTCCTTGTATTTAAAGTGCATATCAGAGGGTACAAAATTGTTTCAGCAGGCCATTGAAACCATTATTTCAGGTGGGCAAATTCCATGCATACCACAGGATCTAAAGCTGCGTAAATTGTATACCCATAAAATGGCTTTGGATGGCAAAATCAATTTTGAGCAATCCTGTACACAAATTCTCAATTTCATACGCGCAGGCAATTATGAGCCCTTTCAATCGCCCACATACAAACCGGTTTTTGAATATAAAGGCCAATGGATTCAAGTATTGAAAGCGCAGTCTTCTAGCCATAAATTAAAACCCGGAGAATTTTATTCGGCCAACAATGCCTTCTATAATGGCACTTCAGATTTTGCCCTTGAAATTATTAAAGCGAAAGATGAAAATGGCCGTAAATTTGATTTCCAACAACTATAAAAAATGAAACAGAAAATTCAATATTTCAACCGTTTGGCAGTTGTAATTTTTGCCGCAAGTATCCATATTTTCGGCAGCTGTAATGAAACTGTAAAAAGCGCTGAAACCACAAACAATTCCGACAGCATTTCAGGTGAAGAACCTACCGTGAAAGAAGTGGCTTTTCAAATTGCAAATGGTTACTTTTTAAAAAACAACGTTCCTGATTCTTTGTTGAACAATCCAAAAATAGAAACCCAAGAAATGTTTGATAAATTGTTTGGAATGGCCACTGTAATGGGAGAAAACGGCAAACCTACAGCCATCAATTTCGACACACATTTTGCCATTGCAGTTGCCCTACCAGAAACAGATAAGGCCACCATTCTTGCACCCGACAATATCATTTCCGATGGTTCAAACATGACATTTAATTACAAAATTCGCGTGGGTCAGCAGTCAACCGCAACCATTAAACCTTTACTGATTGTAATTGTGGACAAACAAAACACAGGAAACGTTACTGCAAAAGGAAGCACCAACTAAAAACCAATCGATTGTCCGCAGATTATAACCCACATATTCAGGCAGTAAAGCAACAATTGGATG
>JADYZD010000352.1 GCA_020853295.1 Bacteroidia bacterium
ATTGACTGACAATAAACTAAATACTGCCAATGCAAGTCGGAGGAAATTCTTCATAATGCGAATTTAACAAAGAAGTATGAACAGTTATTCACATGAAAACTGGGTTGCACAAAATTGGCCAAAATGACAATTCCATGACAAACAAAATGCTCATATCATTTCTCCACTGGCTACAAGTTCATTGTCCAAATAAAAGGCAATGAATTGCCCCGGGGTGATGGACTTTTCTGGCGCATCAAACAAAGCGAAATACCTTCCATTTTTTAATTGTAAAACACCCTCAAAAAGGGGTTGGCGGTAACGAATTCTGATTTTAAAACGCATTTCACTACCTTCTTTCAAAGCCAAATCTGGACGCAACCAGTTGAATGTCAATGAATCCACTTCTACCCCACTGCCCAGCAAAGCAGGATGGTGAACTCCTTGTCCTACATAAACCGTATTCGAAACGACATCCGTTTGTAAAACGAATAATGGTTCGGTTTTCCCACCGATTTGTAAACCTTTTCGTTGTCCAATGGTATAATAATGAGCACCTCCATGTTCACCTATTTTATTGCCATCTTCTGGGGTAAATACGGGTCGAATCACCCTGTCTTCTGAAAGTATATTTTTATCCACAATTTTTGCAGAATGTTCATTCACTTTAGGTGAATTGTCCAATATTTCTATAACATCTCCCTTTTTTGACTTGAGCTGTTGTTGTAAAAACTCAGGCAAGCTAATTTTACCAATAAAACATAAGCCTTGGCTGTCCTTTTTAGCGGCAGTTACCAAACCAGCTTCTTCTGCAATTTTGCGCACTTCAGGCTTTAGTAAAGCACCAATGGGGAACAATGCTTTCTCAAGCTGCTCTTGGTTTAGTTGGCACAAAAAATAACTTTGGTCTTTGTTGGGGTCGGCTCCAGCCAACAACCTATAGGTAGTTTTACCATCCACAACGGTTTCAGCTTTTTGCACATAATGGCCAGTAGCTACAAAATCAGCACCCAATTTTAAAGCCGCTTTTAAGAAAATATCAAACTTGATTTCACGGTTACACAGCACATCCGGATTGGGGGTTTTGCCTTTGGAATACTCCAAAAACATATAATCCACAATACGGGTTTTGTACTCGGCCGACAAATCGAGCACTTGAAAAGGAATACCCAACTGTTCCGCAACCATCATGGCATCGCGACTGTCATCAATCCACGGGCACTCGTCTTCCAAGGTTACAGAAGCCTCATTCCAATTGCGCATAAACAAGGCAATTACTTCATGACCTTGTTCCTTAAGAAGGTGCGCTGCAACTGAGCTATCCACCCCTCCACTCATCCCTACAACTACCCTAGCCATTACAAATTCTAATTAATAACCTCCCTCGCGTTTGCGCAAAAACCATTCAGTGCCAAACAACAAAACCAATAGGGCAAATAACCATTTCCAATGGATCAATTCCAAAAGATTGGTTTCAGTTGTCAATACCGTTTTTATATTCTTGCCATTGGCCAATGATTTTAGTCCTTCTTGATACGTATTGTAATTGAAAAATTGCCCCCGATTTCTGTTTGCCAACTTTCTAAGCAATCCATGATCTGCTACAGTTTGATCCAATTCAGGATTAAATTCTGTTACTGAAAACCTATTTATTGCGGCTTCATTCAATTTCCCTTTGATTTGGGCCTTACATTCATAATCACCTGAAGGAATTTCTCCCAAATCCACTCGGTAGCGCTTGCCATTTTTTGCCATAGGGAGGCTTTTGTTAAATCCGTTGTTTGAAGTAACAACCAAATTCACAGGATTTGAATTGTCCATGTTCAAACCTTCATCAATGTATTCGGCCAACACCACAGCATTTTCCCCTGCGTGAAATTCTGGTTTTTCAGGGAATACACGAAACTTTTGTTTCACATCATCCACACTTAAATATTGGATTAGGCCTGCAATCCAGTTGTCAAAAGCTTCAGCACTTCCATTTATCTGATGGTCCCGCATTCTCCAACGCCAAACACCTTCGCCCCAAAGCCAAGCCTGTCTTGCATTGCCTGTATTCGTAAAACCCATTAAGGGATAATCGGTTTGCACTGCTCCTATTTTTTGATAAAGCTGTGTCTTAAACATTTTTGGCATTTCATACCTACCATAAGGCACTTTTAATGGCGGCCAGGAAGCCACTGCGCTGGCAAATTCATCGGCAACTGTATATTCTGTAAAACCGCTATTTACAGCAGCTTGGGCATCGGTAAAACTGCCACCTTGGAATTTGGGTTCTATACCTGTTTCTTTAAAGTTACAAAACACAGGTTCACATTGGCCTGTTAACACAAACCAAGTAGACAAGCCCTTCTTCTGCAGGGAGGCAACAAATTCTTGTTCCGCTGGATTGCTTGCAAAACCATGTAGAATATAGATATCGGCATTGAGATTTGCGGCACTAGGGCCTTGCACTTTGCTCAACTCATACTGTTCAAAACCTTCAATGGCCCGTGAAATAGCAGCAATATCGGGGTGAGGTGAATGATAACAGAGCTGTATTTTTCTCCGTGTATCTGTAACTTGAACCCAGGTGTTTGCTGCATTGTTTTTGGCATTGGACTCACCTGCCAACACGGGAATTCTCACTTCGTAGCGTTTGTTTCCGGGAGAGGTAGATTTTACACCAAAATCAACCCTTCCAAAAAAACTGGTATTGTTAATTGTCAGGTTCTTTGTTTGGAGCAACTTGCCATTTTCAAACAATTGAATTGATGCGGCTTTGCCTTGTAGATTATAGGCCCTAATTCCTGCTGACACAGCCAACTCATTGCCTAAAAAGACAGTAGAATTGGCATTAACCTCCTGTACCCAAGCATCGGGGTATTGCACAGTATCGCCTAAACCCCAAGCAGACAATTGAATATTGCTGTGCAAAGTTCGAAACAAGGGATTCACGCCAGTGTTGCTGAGCCCATCCGACACAATTAAAACTTGGCCGCTTTGGTGGTTGCCAATAAATTCATTGGCATGATCTATAACAGCTGAAATATTTGTACTGTTCTTAAATGCATTTCCCTTTCCAGGCAAAGTAACATCTGAATTGAAATCAAAAAACCGAATGTCGTACAACTTTGCCAACTCTGGAGTTTGCTTCTTTAAACCATTGAGCACTTTTAGATTTTGGGCACTGTCTATTGAAAGGCTTGCGTCCAAATAAACTGCCAAAATGGGTTTTTTCTCTTTTTGGTACCGTAGTTTTACCATAGGAGAAAGCAGCAGTAAAAACAAAATAAACAGTGCCAAGAAACGAAGCACCATCATAACTTTGGCCAAAATGCGCGATTCAAAAAAGTGCTTTCGGTAGAGCAGCCAAGTGAGCACACCTGCCCCAGCTGCACAAAACAATGCATACCAAATAGGCGCTACGGTGATGAATTCAAAACTCACTATTTATTGCAAAAAAAAGGCTTGCCTTAAGCAAGCCCTATAAGTTCATTGGGTTTGCTTATTGTTTTACAAAACTACCTCTAACAAGGCCATTTTCATTCACGTAGCTCACAAAAAAGAATCCTTTAGGCAAAGAAGCGATATTGATGCTATTTTCATTGCTTACTGTAGCAGACAAAACCTCACGTCCTTCGGTGCTATAAATATGCACTTGTGTAGGGCTTTGGATTCCATTTAAATGGATCACATCGGCTGCTGGGTTTGGATATACTTGAAAGTTTGGATTCATAGCCTCATGCAAACCTGCGCCCCATTGCACCATAAAAACAAAGGTAACAGTATCTTTTACATTGGGTGTAGAAGCATTGTAAATTTCGTATTTCACAGTAGATGTATCTGCCTTACCATTAGGAGTAACAGACACTTTAAATTCAGCGTAACCTGAATCTTTAATAGGTGCAAAAGTATCGCGGGCTACAAAAGTTGCGAAGCAATCGTAGTTATCGCAAAATGACACCCACCATGCGGCTGGAAAATCATCAGCTATTTTGCGGTACACCAAATCCAATTTACCGCCGGTAAGGTTTTGAAAAGGCACATGGCAATCGGTTGTACCTGCATGCCCCATCATAAAAGATGCATTTTTGGAATTTTCAAACCGAACTACTTGTTGTGCATTTGCGAAAGATGATGCAAATAATATTGCAACAACCAAAAGTACTGATCTCATCATAAATGCAAAGATAATACATTCTACAATTGAATGTGTAAGCCGTTTGTCAAACCCACTTGTACAATTCAGTCAGTCGTGCAGAAATTTCAAGCAAACTGGAATAGGCGCCTAAAAACAACGGATTAGAACGAATATCCGCGGGCACCTCAGACGGGGTGGTTTGGTACCAAATTACCGGAATCTCAGCATTCAAAGCACCACGCACATCCGTATCCAATGTATCGCCTACATAAATACAATCTTGTGTTTTGCAATTGGCCTTTTGCAATGCCGCATTAAAAATGCGTGCATCGGGCTTAGCAATTCCCAAGCTCTCGCTGGTAATCATAAACTGAGTGTAGGGTAAAATTCCGGAATTTGAAATTTTAACCGATTGGGTTTTATCAAAACCGTTGGTAATTAATGCCAACTGCGCGTTGGGCTTTAAAAATTCCAAAAAGCCCATGGCCCATGGCATAAGCCTGGTCATGGCAGGGCAAATATCTAAATACTCTTCCCAAATATTTTCTGGATGTTCCTGTTCAGGAATCCCCATTTGTTTGAAGGTTTCTATAAACCTTTCAGTACGAAGCCGGTGTTTGTCAATTTCCCCAGATTCATATTTTTTCCAGTACTCTTTATTAATGGTTTTATAGAGTTCTATAAAATCTCTAACTCCAAAACTGCTTTTTAGGTGCAAATGGTGGCGGTGAAAAAGTTCGCCAAGTGCTTCTTCTGCATTGGCTTCAAAATCCCACAATGTATTGTCGAGGTCTAAAAAGACCCATGTGGGTGCATTGGGCATATTACTCGGGTTTGTAGTTGCTGGTAACGGTAATTCTAGCGGTTTTCATTTTAGAAGTGGTATTGAACACACCTCCCCAGCTGTAATCTTCGTTATCGTATTGCCCAGTAATTTGAAAAACACCCAAAACCGATTTTTTGAGAGCTCCCAAATGCGCACCAGCAGCTGTGGCCATTTTTTCAGCCCTTTGACAACCATCTTTTGTTGCTTTTTCTATTAAATCCAATTTAAGGTTGGCCAATTTGGTATAATAAAAGGCAGGTGTTTGGCTGTTAAACTCAAGACCATCTTCTACCAAAGACATGCTTTCTTTAGACAAGGTTTCTACTTCATCTACCCTAGAGGATTTTACCGTAACGGTTTGAGACACTTTGTAGCCAAGAAAAGTTCTGCGGCTGTTGCCATTTTCATATTGATAATCGAATTGTTTTTCAATATTGATGGTACCCATGGTGATTTCAGATTCCTTTACGCCCTTTTCCTTTAAAAAGGCTTCTACCTTGGCTTGGTCATTTTTTATAGATTGGTAGGCATCTTTCATTTCAAAAGAAGTGCGGCTATAATCGGCAGACCAAACAATGAGATCACTGCTAAAATCCACTTCTGCCATACCTGTTACTATAATGTATTCGCCTGTAGTTTTGCGTTTTAAACCTTTAGACAACAAATATGCTGATGGTGTTAATGCAAGCATTACCAGCACCCAAATCCAGTTTTGATTTTTAAATATGGTCATTTTTTTACTACATCAATTTCAGTGCATAAGGCATTAAAAATCACATCCAATTCGCCGATACCTTGAACACTGCGGTATTTGCCTTGAGAAGTATAATGTGCAGACAATGGCAGGGTTTTGCTTTGGTATTCTCTAAACCTATTGCGAATGGTATCTTCACTTTGGTCATCGGCCCTACCTGAGGTTTGGCCGCGAAGCAACAAACGCTTTACCAATTCATCTTCTTCTACTTCCAATCCCAAAACCACATTTACTTCTGCATTGAATTCATGCAACATTTCATCTAATGCGCCTGCTTGGGCAACTGTTCTTGGAAAACCGTCGAAAATAAAACCTGCTGCACTAGAATGGCTCGAAATAAAATTGCGAACCATACCAATTACCACCGCATCAGGCACCAATTCCCCCTTTTTAATAAATTCATTGGCTTGATTTCCCAATTCTGTTCCTGCATTCCTTTCGGCCCGCAACAAATCACCAGTAGAAATGTGTGCTAGGTTGTACCGTTCAATTATTTTTTCACTTTGAGTTCCTTTTCCTGCACCGGGTGGGCCAAATATGATGAGATTTAACATTATCGGGGATTTGAAGGCGCAAAATAAAGCAGCCTCAGGCAATTGGCAAGCAATTGCAAGTACAAATTATTATTTAGAAGCCGTCTAGGGGTTAATGGGTTGGTTAGCATAAGCAGCCAACAATGCTTTGCGCATATTTTCAACTACTATTTTGATATTGATTTCGTTTTTCACAATGTTTAGGCTTTCTGTTCCCATTTGTTTTAAGGCTTCAGGGTCGCTTAAAACCAATTCAATTGCCGAGGTCAGCGAATCCAAATCATCGTGTTTAAAATATTTGCCATTCCTGCCATCAAAAACCAGGTGTTTTTCTGTACCATCACACACAGAACACACCACTGGCAATCCGTTTGCCATAGCTTCATTAATGGATAAACCACCCATTCCGGCAAGTACGTATAAATCTGAAGTTTGAAAGTAGCGGCACAAATCTTTTTCATCATATACCGCACCTACAAACTGAACCGCATCTTCTATTTTTAAATCTCTCACCAACTGTTTCAGGTTTTGTTCTTCTTCACCCTTACCTACTACCAGCAATTCGATATCGGGAATGCTGTTTTTTAGCTTTGCTAAAGCCTGTATCAGAAGGTCGACCCGTTTCCAAAAAACCAAACGCCCAACATGGATAATTCTGTTTTTCTTTCTTTCCAATTTTTCGCTTTGCAAAGCATCAATGGCCATTTGCAAATCTTCATTATCAATAGAATTGTGCACGGTATGCACCCTATTCACTGGCATGCCGTAAGAACCCAGAATCCTTTTCCCGTCTGATGTATAGCACATGGCTGCATGGAATATTCTGGAATACAAGATTTTCCAAACCAGTTTATGGCCATAAAATGCCATTCTGGATGTAAAGAGTCGGTCGTTTTTTTGCGCCTCTACAGCTGTTTTGCCAAACTCCTTAAAACTCTCATTCCAAGCGGGCAGTGTAAAAGGTATTTCACGCACAACCAACTTTACTTTTCGGGATTTTAATTGCCACCTGAGTCTGGGGTAAAATAGCAACATCAAATAATAAGGCCAGTTCATGACCAACACATCTGGGTGAAGTGCCAACACTGTTTTCCTAAAATCTTTAAAACCAGGCTTGCGGTAATAAGTGGTTATTTCTTTTAACCGGGTTACTCCAAAACGAATCCCTTTATCTGTTTGATGCACCCCATCACCAATGGTCTTAGAAGCCGCATCGGGCACCACTACATGCACATCGATATCTTCGTGCAAGCGATTGAGTATTTTTATCACATAATGAGGGATACCACCAAATACAAAAACCGCCTTCATGAAATGGCAAATTTAGTTTGAAATCAAACAATGCGGTTTAAAATTTCCATAATTCGCAATGTGGAATCACCATCCCAAAGCGGGGGAACCTTGCCTTGCTTGTAAGTACCTGCCATAATGGATGCAATTTCTGTTTCCACTACATCTTGGGCATACTCCAACAATTTATTGGTTCCCA
>JADYZD010000353.1 GCA_020853295.1 Bacteroidia bacterium
ATTTACTCACACGAAAAAGAAGCTTTGTGAATTTTTGTTCCAACAATTGGTATGGACAATTGAATCAACAAGAACTGAATATTATGGATGCCTTTGGAAATACACAATATTTTGGTTTCAACAATATTGAAATGAACAAAGAAAGACAGCCCAATAATGGGGATTTAAAAAACTACATAACATTTACTGAGACCATTTTTGCAGAGCAGAAAAATAATTCCATTGTCAATGAATAAAATTCACGAATTTTGAATCATGAATTTTACTAAAACAATAATGGCTTGCGCTATTTTGGTAGCTGCAGCCTGCGGAGGTGCTGGTACCCAGGCCACTGGAGAAAAGCGCTATGGCGATAGCTTTGACACTGCCAAGGCAATGGAAATTAATGCGGCAGTAACTGCTTTCAAAACAAAAGGCGAAAAAGATGCGGTTGTTACCGGTGAAATATCTGCTGTGTGCCAAGCTGAAGGTTGCTGGTTTAATTACCAAACTACTGATGGCGAATTGTTTGTAGATTTTAACCACAAATTTGAAATTCCCAAAGATACCAAAGGCAGAACAGCCATAGCAAAAGGCCAATTTTCGTATGACACTACTACGGTAGAAATGCTAAAAGAATATGCGAAAGACGATAAAAAACCCCAAGCAGAAATTGATGCCATTAAAGAACCTGAGATTCGCATGGTGTTTACAGCAGCAGGGGTAATGTTAAAATCGAAATAAAGCATTCAAAACCTGCTATTGGATTAAATTAATGGCCATGAGGTATTGGGTGTTTATTCTTCTATTTATTTTTCAAAATAGTTTAATAAGTCAAAATTACATCCCCTATTTCAAGGCCATTGCGGAGGCCGAAACTGCGGTTTCCGATAGTAACTTTACCGCAGCTTTAAGTATTTATGAAACACAATTTTTAGCCTACCCATTTATTTTTCCAAAAGATGCCTATATCGCAGCGCAAGTAGCAATTGCCACAGATAACTACATGTTGGCCAAATACTTTGTTTACCGTGGAATTAGCTGTGGCTTAGACTCAGGCACCCTAAAAGCCAATCCCCATACTTACAAATGGTGGGTAAATAATCTGGGTAATACTATTTCAGTTACTATTTACGATTCACTGCGTAAAATCAATGAAGCACGCATTAACCAAACATTGCGAATGCAAATGGTAGAATTGATACGCAAAGACCAGAAATTGCGCAAACGAAACGAAACTTATTTAAATGCAGTGGTATTTAACCATAAGCTCAAGCCGCGCCTGTATCGGAAATGGATGCGACAAGCAGATTCCCAATCATTACAAATACTGCAACTTACCAGAAAACATGGCTTCCCTAGTCACCAACTTATTGGTAGTAATGACGGCGAAATTTACCGGCGTTTTGGCACCAATATGCGCAGTACTTATGCCACTGTAATATTGTTTCATGCAAACCACGCCTGGCAATTTTTTGAAAAAGACCTGCCTGCTCAATTGGAAAAAGGCAATATTACACCCAAGCAGTATGCCTTGCTGCGCGATTTTGCCACCCGCCATGTCATTACCGGAAAATTAAAAGATAGTGCTTTTATCGATTACAAATATTTTATTCGCTGGAAAAGCAATGTGTTGGAGCCTGATTCAATTTACCGCGTTAATCGCGCCAATTTTATTCAACAAAATATGCAAACCATCGATTCAGCCAGGGCTTCTATTTACTTACCCAGCTACAAAACTGGGCTGAAACTTTCTGCTATGCAATCCGAATTTTATGAGAAATACTGGGGTACTAAAAATGCAAACTGTTTGTTATTTGATTTCTGTTATTTTGAATGGGATTGACATTTACCTTGAAGGCTATGAATGGTAAATTGATGCTTTTTACTTTAATTCTTTTATTTGTCAATATGGAAAACTCAGTATTTCAAAAATCTGTAATCCAAACCGGTATTTTGTGTTAACCAAAGATAATTCATATTCCACCCAATAAAAAAACCGGCGATTGCCGGTTTTTTTATTTCAAAATGTTTTGAATTATTGAATTTCGAAGTCATTCATAAAGGCAGTGGTAAAATTGCCGTTTCTGAAATCTTCATTTTTCATCAGTTGCTGGTGCAAAGGAATGGTGGTTTTCACACCTTCAATAATAAATTCCGACAATGCGCGTTCCATTTTTACGATTGCCTCTTCGCGTGTTTGAGCACTTACAATGAGTTTTGCAATCATGCTATCGTAATAAGGAGGAATGGTATAACCAGCATAGATATGTGAATCTACACGGGTACCATGTCCGCCAGGTTTGTGCATATTGGTGATTTTTCCCGGACAAGGCCTGAAATTGTTGTAAATATCTTCGGCATTTACCCTGCACTCAATGGCGTGCTTCATGGGATAATAATCTTTACCAGAAATGGGCACACCAGCAGCAATTAAAATTTGTTCTTTTACCAAATCAAAATTAATTACCTCTTCAGTTACAGGATGTTCCACCTGAATGCGGGTATTCATTTCCATAAAATAGAAATTGCGGTGTTTGTCAACCAAAAACTCAACAGTTCCTACGCCTTCATACTTGATTATTTCGGCAGCAGCTTTGGCTGCTGTTCCCATTTTTTCGCGCAATTCAGGGGTCATAAATGGGCTGGGCGTTTCTTCCAAAAGTTTCTGGTGCCTGCGCTGTATAGAGCAATCACGTTCACTTAAGTGGCACACCTTGCCGTATTGATCGCCTGCAATTTGGATTTCGATATGCCTGGGCTCTTCTATGTATTTTTCCATATAAAGGCCATCATTTCCGAAAGCAGCGCCAGCCTCTTGTTTTGCAGAGTGCCAAGCACCTTCCAGTTCAGATTCTTCCCATATGATGCGCATTCCCCTACCACCACCACCTGCTGTGGCTTTAATGATAACGGGATACCCAATTTCTTTGCCTATTTTCTTGCCTTCTTCTATGCTTTCCAACAAACCATCAGAACCGGGGATACACGGCACCCCAGCCTTTTTCATGGTGTCTTTTGCATTGCTTTTGTCGCCCATAGAATCAATTTGTTCTGGTGTAGCACCAATAAATTTAATTCCGTGGTCACGGCACAATGCACTAAACTTAGAATTCTCGCTTAAAAAACCATATCCAGGATGTATGGCATCGGCATTGGTAACTTCAGCGGCCGCAATTATGCGCGACATACTCAGGTAACTGTCTTTACTAGGAGGAGGACCAATGCAAACCGCTTCGTCGGCAAAACGCACGTGCAAGCTAGATTCATCAGCTGTAGAATAAACTGCTACAGTTTTGATGCACATTTCTTTGCAGGTTCTAATAATCCTGAGTGCGATTTCGCCCCTATTGGCAATCAGTATTTTCTTAAACATATCGTATTTGTTTAAGTGTATGTTATGCTGGTTCCACTAGGAACAAAGGTTGGTCGTATTCTACTGGGCTAGCATTGTCAACCAATACTTTCACGATTTTGCCACTTACTTCACTTTCAATTTCATTGAACAACTTCATGGCTTCAATTATACAAACTACCTTACCTGGACTTACTTCGTCTCCTACATTTACAAACATTGGAGATTCAGGATTTGGAGTGCGGTAGAATGTACCCACCATGGGCGACTTAATGGTGATTAAGTTGTCTGCTTTGGGTTCAGCCGCTGGTGTAGGTGTTGAAGCTACTGGAGCTGACGCCGAAACTGCAGGCGCTGCTTGTTGAACCGGTGCTGAAAAAACCTGTTGGGGTGCAGCCACGGTGCCAATTACTTGAGCTGGGTTTTTCTTAATCAACAATTTAAAGTCTTTGCGGTTAATTTCAACTTCATCTACTGCGTTCACAGAAACAAATTTGATTAACGCTTGTATTTCTTTGAGGTCCATAAATATCAACTTAGAGTGGGGGGCAAAGAAAATGAAAAAATCGACAATTCCTGCCGATTTTTTCATGTTTTTATGCTTTTTTTAGGGTTTTTCTGCACAAAGTGGGCAGATTTCGCCAAAAATCAAAGTCTAACTGTCATGCCGATTTGTGCAATACTCTTTGCTGTGCCAAACTCAGCATACACTGCTAGCGGTGGCAATACATGGTAACGCACCCCAATGGTCATTTCTGCACCAAAAGTAGGTACGCTTAGCGCTGGTAAATTTGCAGGGATTACCTTTTTTACCACAGCCAAATCAATTGGAAAATTCCACCATGATTTATCGGGGTCATTATCGATGAGTTTAAAGTTGTTTGCCCTAAAACCCAAACCAATACCACCATAAACGTCGATTCTGTTTTCAGTCACAAAGTGAAAGTTGTACCTGCCCAGCAAACTCCAGCTTCGGTAAGACAGGGTTCCAGAAACAGGCACATTGTATTTGGTTAG
>JADYZD010000354.1 GCA_020853295.1 Bacteroidia bacterium
ACTGCGCACCACCAATGGGTATACATAACGCGCTTGGCAGTTGTTGTTATCGGTTACCACCAATTTGATGTTGTAAATGCCCTCTAGGGTTGCACTGTCTTTGCTGGTAGGGGTAAACAAATTGCCACTTACACGGCTATCTCCACTCCACGCAAGGGTAGATGAACTTGGGTTTACATTGGTTACCCTGCTATCTAGGTTCAACGCTGGACTGGTGCTGCAAAGGGTTAACGGTGCCAACAATGTAGCTGTTGGGGTATCGTTTACAGTAATATAAAAGCTGTCTTCTTTTAAGCAACCTGTTTCATCTGAGCTAAACTTAATCAACCAGTCGCCAGGGCCTGAGCCTGGGTGGAACAAGTACCCTTTGTCCAATTTGGTGCTGCTCACCTTTGGATCGTTGCGGTCGTACCTATATTCTACAATGCTATACCTGTTTTGGTTGTTTACTGCTGGTTTAAAGCCATTGAGCAACACATAGTCCCTAAGGTCCATGGTATCCCAGTTCAAACATACTGAACCTGGAGGCGATACTTTTACTGTAGGCTCTGTTACAATCATTACCAAGGTGGTATCTACTGCAAAGCAGCCTGTTACTTGGTCGGTTACGCTAAACTTCATCAGGTAATCACCTGCATAATAATCTTCAGTTGGAGTTCCAAATAGCAGCTCCCAGTCTGTGCCAGCTCCGCCGCTTTGGTCTACCAATACATTCGATGGATTTACACCTCCAGGCACTTGCAACACTTCCCATGCTTGTTTGGTTCCAAATTTGGTTTTAGGACGGATAACACTGCTGTCCATTTTGGCCCAACCTTTATCTTGGCAATACACGCTGGTATCCAATACTATTACTGGGTTACCATTGATGCGTTGGGTGGTTTTGGCAGTGTTTACACAGCCATTGGTATCTTTAAACCATAGGGTTAAGGTTTCTGTTACATTTTTACCTCCACCCAAATCGATTTCATTGTCCAGTTTCTTGGTAAAGAAGTCAAATTTAGGTTCACCTCCTGTAGCTGCTGAGTCTACCAAACCGATAGGTGAATATTTGGTAAGCGCGCCCCAAATGCGGAAGTTGGAGGCATTGCGCAGTGCGCCTTTAGGTTCTACCACTTTATCGTTTAGGGTAATATTGCCATAATCGTAGCACCTTGCGTCCAATGGATTTTTGGTCCACTGCACTTTGGGCAGGGTATTTACCTTTATGGTCATGGTATCATGGTCTTCACATGTAACCCCACCTTGGGTTATTTTGGTCCACAAATCGTATGAGAAATACTTGGCAGGATTGCCATTGCCATTGGTGTTTTTAGGACTTACTTTATAGGTAGCATTGCTGCCTAGTGATGCTCCGGTGGTAATATCCGTCCACTCATACACAGGGGTTAAGGCTGCATTGCGGTGGGTGGCGGTAATGTCGTAGCTGCCATTGGTACATATGGTTACATCGCTGCCGGCAAGGGCTACAACAGTATCGTTTACAAATAAATGTACGGTATCCTTTATTTGGCAACCCCAAATGGTATCGGTAATGGTTACCCTATAATCTCCTGCCACATTTTTGGTAATGGTGCGGGTGGTATCGCCGGTGTTCCATGAGTAGAACATGGTATCGGCATGCAGCGCATCAAAAGTAGCGGTTTGGTAAGTGCATATGCGTTGGTCAGCCATATTCGGCTTGCCTGGCAATGGTTTTAAAAATACAGTAGCTGTATCATAAAATACGCAACCATCTCCATCGGTTACTCGCACCTGTATGGTTGAGTCGCGGTCTACACTGTTTAGTGTGAGTGACTTCAGTGTATCACCAGAGGTGTGCACAAATGGGCGGGTCCAATAGTAACGGTAAGGCGCTTTGGCATACAATACAGTAGCCTCAAGGGTAAGTTTGGTGCCAAAGCAGGCAAAGGTATCTACTGTTGCCAAAATGGCTGTTGGTGGATCAGGGATAATCACCGTATCACGGTAAATGGTAGGACAGTTGTCGCTGTTATTCACCGTGTGCACGATAATAAATTTACCTCCCTTTTTAAAGGTCATGGTATCGGTGCGTTTGCCGCTAAAGTAAAATTCGTTATTGCCATTGCTGTCGCGGAAACTCCATTTGTATTGGGCAACTCCTTTAAAACCATCTTCTAAAGTGGCTTCATAAGCAAAGCGGCCGCATTTTAAAATGGTGTATTTGCGGGTATCAAAAGCGCGGGGGTTTACCCTTACTTTAAATCCACGAATAGAATATGTGGGTTTTGGACAGTGGTCATCGGTAGCAGTAACAGTAAAAGAGTAAGCTACATCACTGGCTTGTCCTACGCGGGTTTGCCAGCAAAATTGTGCTGTTTTTTCACGGTCGGTTGGGTTCTTAATGGTAAAAGTAGCACCGGGTATACCGTTGTTCCATTTCATTTGTACCGTATCGGGTATGGTTTGGAATGGGGTAAAGGTTTCATCGGTACCTTTAATATCAAAACAAAGTTTATCGCCTTCGCACACTTTGTTTACTGTAGGTCCATCAATTTTTGGGGCTTTGTTATAGCCACAATCGTCTTTTACAATCAGCTGAATATCCCTTCGGGTTTTACCCACCATCAAGTACTTTCCAGTGGCACTATCACGCCGCCATTCTGTAATTTCAATTACCACAATTCCTACCTCATCACATTTGGTTGGGGTAAAAATCAAGTCACCACTAGCGGTATCCAAAAAGAAACCACGCGGGGGATCAGTTTTAAGATTGGGTGTGCATTTGATATTTGTTGGAGGAATGCAGTACGGGGTCATTGGATACTGATAGGAAAATGGTGATGTATAATTTACGCTATTAGCAGGTCTGGAATTAATACCAGGAGCCAAACTATAAGAAAAAGAATCATAATCAATGGTATCAATCGCACCATTGTTAAAATAATATGCCTGGTTACAGCAAAGGAAACCAATAGGTTCGTTACTCAAAGTAGGGCTAGAGTTACATTTATTTGTAGTTTTGGGCAAATTACAAATGTTCACCATACAGGTGGTCCAGAAGTCATTGCCTGCGGGACCTGTAGTAATAGCACCGTTTCGGCAACATTGGCCTATATAAAAAGTCACCTCACAACAAGTGGATTTATTTACAAAATTGTTGAGTGGAGATGTATTGAAATCCACAGTAACTTCATAAGTGTGTTCCTCAATACCTTCACCAGTACCACCAGTATTTTGTGGATTACAAGGTTTTCCTTGAGTTGAACAACGGGGGGTAACGTCCCTAATTCCTGTTCTGGAAATGCTCATGGAATAGGATCCACAACCATTACCACCATTTTGACCACCCCAAACACCAAAGTCAGGGCCATTAAATGAAATACCCCTACAGTCGCGATAGACCTTAGCGGTAATGTGGTACTTGCCTTTACCTAAGCAGCGGTAACTCATATCAGCACCCATCATGTGGGATGCTTGCAGGTATGAGAAGGTAGACAGGAGGGTAATAACTAATGCGAGTATTTGTCTCTTCATGCGGTATATTTTGCGTGGTTGTTTCATTCGTTAAACTAAACGTTCTGTGTTATTGACAAACCCATTTAGAAAAACGTTGCCCCAAAGTTATGCTTTTTTTTTCTTTTTTATAATTTTGGCTCCTACCTTATAATGTCTATGAAAATACAAATTAATTATATTGTTGATATTCAATCAATTAAAAAACACTAACTGCCATATGGAGTTTTTCACAAGTTGTTATAAAAAAGCACAATCCATCGAAACCTTTTGCGATTGCTTTCAGAGTTCAGTTTTGAAGTTTTATTTCGCCTCAACGAATTTTGACCGATGAAATACACAGCACTACCCAAAAATCTATTTGAAAAGAACCGCCAAAAGTTTATAAAACGCATGAAACCGGGCAGCATTGCAGTTTTTCACAGCAATGATGAAATGCCTCGAAATGCTGATGCAAATTTCAGGTTTAAGCAAAATTCGGATATTTTCTATCTAACTGGTGTGGATCAAGAAGATACCATACTGGTGCTATTTCCTGATGCACCGAATCCCATGTTCAAGGAAATGCTGTTTATAAAGGAAACCAGCGAAACCATTGCCATTTGGGATGGTGCAAGATTGAATCCAGAGCAGGCAAATGAGTGCAGCGGGGTGGGCAATATTTTCTGGTACCACGAGTTTTGGCAAACCATACATGCCGCATTTTTAATGGCCGAAAACATTTACCTAAACCTCAATGAGAACGACAGGTTTTCGGACAAGGTGCCATACAATGCTTTGCGTTTTGCCAATCAAGTTTTGACAAAATACCCATTGCACAAAACAGAAAGAAGTGCCCCAATTATGGCGGATTTGCGCATGTGCAAAGAGCCTGAAGAGGTAGAAGCACTAAAAAAAGCTATTGACATTACTAAAAGCGGCTTCAACAGGCTTTTGGGTTTCATAAAACCTGGAGTTTGGGAATACGAAATTGAGGCTGAGTTGATTCATGAATTTACGCGCCTCAGGGGCTCAGGATTTGCTTTTGACCCCATTATTGCAAGCGGCAGCAGCGCCTGTGTTTTGCATTATATTGAAAATAACAAACAGGTAAAAGACGGTGATTTGATTTTGTTGGATTTTGGAGCAGAATACGCCAATTACAATGGAGATTTGACCCGCTGTGTGCCTGCAAATGGAAAATTTTCGGCAAGACAAAAAGCTGTTTACAATGCAGTATTGACGGTTCAAAAAGAAGCCAAAAAACTGATTGCTCCAGGGATTTCTCTGCCCAATTATCACGAAAAAGTGTGTGAGGTAATGACAGAAGAGTTGCTGAAACTCAACTTGCTGACTACTGAAGAGGTAAAAGCCAATAAAAATGCATTTAGAAAATATTACATGCATGGCACCAGCCACCATTTGGGCCTAGATGTGCATGACATTATGCACAGGTTTGGGAATTTCCAAGTGGGCAATGTAATTACGGTAGAGCCTGGTATCTATATCCAAGAAGAAGGCATTGGTGTGCGGATAGAAAATGATGTGATGATTACTTCTAATGGCTTGGTTGACTTTATGGATGGCTTGCCCATAGAGGTGGAAGAAATCGAGAGCATTATGGCATCCAGATAAGCTTGAGGCCAGTCTATAACCAACCATTTTTACCTATTAAAGGCACGAACTTAAAATCCCCAAGAACTTCTGATTTGATTTGTTGATCGGAGATTTTGGTAATCCGCATCATTTTTTGCTGGTTTTTGTCGGGGCCAACTGGAATTACCAAACGACCACCAATTTTAAGTTGATTGATATAGGTCTGTGGCACCTCTGGTGCACCTGCAGTAACCAATATACCATCAAAGGGTGCGGCCGATTGCAGCCCTAAAGTTCCATCACCATGAAAGAGTTGAATGCTGCTGTCTATATTTTTAAGCACTTTGCCCGCTTCTTGCAACAAGCTTTTCACCAGTTCTACCGAAAATACTTGAGCACCCATGGCAGACAATACTGCAGCCTGATATCCACTGCCAGTGCCAATTTCAAGCACTTTGTCACCAGGTTGTATTTGCAACAACTCTGTTTGAAAAGCAACGGTATAGGGTTGAGAAATGGTTTGCCCCTCTCCTATTGGAAATGCGGCATCCCGATATACGTATTGTTCAAAATCTCTGGGAAAAAACAACTGTCGTGGCACCTTGCCAACAGCCTCCAAAACCCGCACAGAGCTTATGCCTTTGCGCTTGAGTTCATCTATTAAACGGCGGCGTTGGCCAGCCAATCGTGGGTCTTCTTGAAAAAAATCGGTTGTAAACATCTGTTAAAAACAGTAATACTGTAGGAAGCGGCAAATATCAAATATTTGCCTGTGGTTCCAAACGAAATGGCAGTTTTAAGGACGGTTATTATTGGATCTCAGAGAAAAGCTGAGATTTTTCAACACCTGCTTGCAGGATTTCCCGAATTTGAATTCAACGGTTTTTATGACCCCGACGATGCTGCGAATGCTTCTGTACTGGGTGAATTGATATACAGCTTGGAGTTGTGCGAGCAAGGAGATGTGTTCATTTTCGACCGACACTTAAAATATTTGGACTTTGGTCTCATTGAAAACCTGGTAAAAATGGGCAAACACATTCTGTTTGATGGCTTTATGATACAGGATGCCCATTTTGTCAACCGCATTTCTCAAATACAAAATGAGGCCCGCACTTGTTTTCAAATTGCCAATGTATTGCACAACAAGCCATTGTTTACCACAGCCAACCAATTTATCCGCAGGCCCAGGTTCATCAAAATTGAAAAGAACTGCAATGCACCCAAGCCAGGTGATTTCGACAAATGGTTGTTCCACAATCTTGCACAAGAACTCGATATCGTATTTAGAATTGCCGAATCAGGCATCAGACGCATTACTGCAAGGCCTTTGTTCCTTTTTGGAAACAGTCCAGATTTACTGAACATTCATATCGAATTCGACAACGATTCCATCTGCCACATTTCTGCAGGCCGTGCTGTGGAGAGTGGACTTCATAAACTTCGGGTATTCCAACAAGATCGCTTGTTTCACTTAGATTTCAGCGACAATCAGCTGGTAGAATTAAGGCCAGTAAATCCAAGCGACCAACTCAGCATCTTAAGCGATGAAGAGCCTTACGGGGTGCATGAATTCATAGAAATCAACCGACCTATTATGCCATTTGACATGTGGAAAATGGAGTTTAGAAATCTGTATGAAAACATCCAGAAAAAGCTCACCCCTGTAAGTGGATTGCAGCAAATGGAAGCTGTTTCGCATGCCACATCGGAAATCATCGATAAGGTATTGCGCAAATATGCTGAGGTATAGGCAAAATCACATTAGAAGGTAATAATTACAACTCCTTGAGCCTCAAATCATGGTTTATGGAAATAGTAGATTATTTTTGCCGTTCATGCGCTTATTGCTGGCCTCCTTTATCGCAATTATTTTACTGCAATCCTGCAAGGGCATTGATGAGCCCATACCTGCTTATTTGCACATCGACTCATTGGATATTGCAGTAAAGGCTGGACAAGGCAACAATATTCACCAAATCAAAGCCATTGAAGCGTATTCCGACGGAGAATTGTTGGGAATTTTTGAGTTGCCCGCTACCATTCCACTTCACCGGGTGGGTAAAAGCAAAATTTCTATTGTAGCTGCAGTGAATTTAAATGCCAGCAAAAACAAAATTGCTGTTCATAGTTCTTTTATTCCAACAGATACTGTGTTAAATTTTGAAGCCGGAAAAATCACTACAATAGCTTCAGTTCCATTGAATTACCGCAACAATACCAATTTTAAATGGTTGGAAGATTTTGAAGACAATTCATCAACGGTCATCAATATTTCAATACCACCAGATGACACTGCTTTTATTGAAACAGTACCCTTTGACTTAAATGGGAAATTCAAGGGCAATACGAAGGTTTATTCTGCAATTATCCATAAATCAGATACCACAAAATACATAGATTTGGGTTCATTTAATCAATTTGAAAATATACCTTCTGATGGCAGGGATATTTTTCTAGAATTTGATGTAAAGTGTGATGCCGATGTGCAACTGGCCTTGAAACGCACAAACGGATCTGGAGCAGAATATGTGCCTTATTTGGCGGTGTATGCTACTGGTGAAAATTGGAAAAGAATTTATGTGAATTTGGTGTATGAAATTGGGGGACAAGCAGCTAATACCAAATATCAAATACTATTCAGCAGCAGCTTTGGCGCTGCATCGGTAGACAGAAAAATCCAAATTGACAATATCCGACTAACGTACAACAATTGAAAAAAAGGCTTCAAATTTCCTTGTATGTAATTAGCGACTATTTGGCCGCTTCCATTGCATGGTGGCTGTTTTTTAATTACCGAAAACACATAGTAGAAGCCAGTAAACATGGCTATGATATTCCCATTAACAATGATGTAAAATTGTTGTATGGTATTTTTTTATTGCCTTTAATTTGGATTGCCTTGTATGCAGTTACAGGGTTCTATAAAGAAATTTTTAGGCGTTCCAGGTTGCGCGAATTTCAAAATTCATTTATGGTATCGGTCTTTGGTGTGCTGGTCATATTCTTTAGCCTTTTACTGGATGATAGTGTGGGCAATTACAAGGATTACTACGTGAGTCTTTTTACCTTATTTACCCTGCATTTTTTATTCACCTTTACCGGCCGTTTGGTTATTTCCTCTAGAACCATTTCTAAAATACAAACAAGAAAATGGGGCTATAAAACCATGATTGTGGGGTCTGGAGAAAAAGCTCAAAAACTGTATCGGGAATTGCAAACTGCCAAAAGAAGCGAAGGATTTTACATCACTGGGTATTTATCTGGCTTTGAAACCGATGTTTTGTCAAAAGAAGGTCTGCTGAATCTCGGAAATTGGTCACATTTACCATCCCTAATAAGGGAGCACCAGATAGAAGATGTAATCATTTGCATGGAAGACAAAGACCACAACAAGGTGCCTGATATTGTTGATTTGGTTCAGAACGAAAACATCCACCTCAAACTCATGCCAGACAATTACGGCTTGATATTGGGCATGGTAAAAATGAACAACATTTTAGGGGCCATGCTGGTAGAAGTGGATTTTGAAGTAATGCCACAGTGGCAAAAAACGGCCAAACGCATATTCGACATCTTTGTAAGCATTGCAGCCCTTATTCTTTCAATGCCCATACTAATTGTGGTTGCTATAGCCATTAAATGGGATTCTAAAGGGCCCATTTTTTACAAACAAGAACGCATAGGACTAAAAGGGAAACCATTCCAAATCATCAAATTTAGAAGCATGAGGCAAGATGCTGAAGCATCAGGACCAAAACTCAGTGCTGAGAACGATGACAGACGCACCAAGGTGGGCATTTTTTTAAGAAAAACACGTTTGGACGAATTGCCTCAATTTTTTAATGTGCTGCGTGGAGAAATGAGCATTGTGGGACCAAGGCCTGAACGCCAATTCTTTATTGATCAGATTTTGGTAAAGGCACCTTATTATTTAAGGTTGCACCGCATAAAACCGGGTATTACCAGTTGGGGACAAGTGAAATTCGGCTATGCGGAGAATGTAGACCAAATGGTAGAAAGGATGAAATACGACATCCTTTACCTAGAAAACATGTCGCTGGGCTTGGATATCAAAATCATGATATACACCGGCTTGATTATGTTCCAGGGCCGTGGCAAGTAGTCCACCCCCTTCCCTTTCCATTACCTTCAAAATTTTTTTAAAAAAAAGTAAAACTTTTTAAAACCAAAGTATTTGTATTATGTTTGTATAGTAATACTTTTAATATGGAGAGTTTAACTTTTAATGTGGAAATTCATTTGCCCCACAGTTTATACCTTAAAAACCCCAAAGACAGCCTATTGGGGAAGCGGCTAGTAGAAGAAAGCGCTGCCTTAATTGCAGAACAGGGTATTGAAAGCTTCAATTTTAAAAGGCTTTCTTTGGTATGTGCTTGCACCGAAGCAACAGTATACCGCTATTTTGAGAACAAACATAAAATACTGCTCTATATTTTAAATATCTATTGGGGCTGGCAAGAATACCGGTTGGTACTACACACCCAAAACTTGAGCAAAAGTTCGGAAAAGTTAAAAAAAGCTTTGGAGGTATTGGCACATCCAGAAATACCGGGCAATTATTCCAAAATCTTTGGAGAACACATTATAAAAACTGCCATCTATGAAGGAGTGAAAATTCACTTGAACAGGGAAATAAAATCGGAAATAAAAGATGGAAGTTTGGCCTGTTACCTTCGTTTGGTGCAGCGTTTGGGAAAATTCATAAATGAAAAAGAGCCCAATTACGATTACAGTGAGGCGCTTGCATCTACCATAATAGACAATGCACTACAATTGCAATTTTACATGCAGAATTCTCCTGAAATATCGGGGAAAATTAAAAATATAAACGTACTTAAATCATTTCTTAAAACCCTATTGCCCGCATCATAAATGGAACATACTTCGAGCAACATTAGTCCGCTTCAACGCATTTTACAACTGGTAAAACGAGAAGGAAAAAACATTCGGTTTTTATACGCCTACGCCATCATTGCAGGTGCTATTAGCTTGGTACTGCCCTTGGGTATTCAAGCCATGATGGGCTTGGTAATAGGTGGTCGCTTAAGTTCCAGTTGGGCCATTATGGTGGCCATTATTTCGGCCGGAGTGCTTTTGGCTGGAATTACCCGAATGGCACAAATCAGCATATTAGAGAACTTACAGCAAAACTTGTTTGTTAGAACCGCATTTGACTTCAGCAAAAAAATAGGGTTTTATGCTCAGAAAATCAAAGGCCATTCCGGTCCCATGGAGGCATCGGGGAAGTTTTTAGATATTATTACCGTACAAAAAAGTTTTTCCAAATTAATTTTGGATTTTTCGGCATCGATTTTACAAATTTTATTTGGTCTTTTATTGTTGGTAATTTACCACCCGGCATTCTTGATTTTTGGGGGTGTACTTGTACTTTCTTTGGCCGCTGTAGTATATTACACTTGGAAAACAGGCATACAAACCGCAAGAGAGGAAAGCGATTACAAGTTTAAAACTGCGAATTGGATATTAGAAATTGCCCGCAACCGTACTTTATTTTCCCTATTGGGCTCCAAGCCCTATCATTTGAAAAAAGCCGATGATTTACTCGGCGGATATATAGCAGGTCGAAAAGCCCATTTTAGAATCCTTTACCGCCAGGCAGGAATTGCTGTTTTTATGAAAGTAGTGCTCACAACAGCCTTAGTGGTATTGGGTTCTTGGTTGTTGGTGAATGAGGATATCAGTATCGGTCAATTTTTGGCTTCAGAAATTCTTATAATTACCTTACTCAGTGCGGTAGAAAAATTAATATTAACAGTAGAAAACATTTACGATTCGGGAATTGCGATGGAGAAATTGGGCACAGTTACCGACATTGAAATTCCGCAAACCCGACATATTATTCAAAACAAAGCCGAATTGCATACCCCACCTGAAATTAAATTTCAGAACAAATCTGAAGGCTCAGATATTTTGAAAATTAGTGCGGGAGAAAAAATAGGTATATGTGGTATACCCGGCACAGGAAGAACAGCCGTATTGCGCACTATTTTGGGTGAAGACAATAAGTACTGGACAGTTTCCATTAATGGATTTCCGGCTTCTAACCTCAGCAATGACGATATTGGGATGCTGGCCAGTATATGTTTGCAAAACTCCACCTTGTTTCATGGCACACTTGCGGAGAATATTGCACTCGACAATGCTTTTGACCACAAAAAAATGGCCGAAATTGCTGCGGTGCTGGACCTGAATAGGTTCATTTCCAAATTGCCAAATGGTTACTACCATCAAATTGACATCAACAGTGGTGGTATTCCCAACAACATTGCCAAAAAAATATTGCTCGCAAGAACCTTATATGAAGGAGCTGCATTGGTATTGATAGACGACATTTGGGCCGTGTATAACAGAGAAGAAATGCAAAGAATTATGGAATACGTGCACCAATTAAAAGCAACAGTTTTGGTCATTAGCAACCACTTGCCAGTTTTACAACATCTGGATAGGTGCATTGCCGTAAGTGAAGATCGGTTAATTGATAGTGGTAAAATACAACCCAATAATATTCCTCAAAATTTAACTTCAACCATTTGGTTATGAGAACAGAAATATATCAACCCAAAACAACAGTTGATAATAGCAACTGGACCAGCAGAAGAATGCGCAAATTCCTTTGGATTTTACTGGTAATTTGTGTGCTATTTATGTTTTTCCCATGGACCCAAAACATCCAGTCGCAGGGAGTGGTTACTACCTTATTGCCCAATCAAAAACCGCAAGAAATACAAGCCATTATTGGTGGAAAACTAGAGAAGTGGTATGTAAAAGAAGGTGATTTTGTAAATAAGGGAGATACTATTGTGAAATTAACGGAGATTAAAGACACCTATTTGGATCCACAATTGTTAACACAAACCAAAGCCAAGTTGCAGGCGAAGGAGAGTTCGGTAGTTTCATATTCCTATAAAATCAATTCCATAAATTCACAAATTACCCAATTGGAAATTAACCGGGATTTAAAACTCAAACAAACTGAAAACAAGGTAAAACAAGAGGAGTTGAAGGTGCTCAACGAACGCGCTGAAATGGAGGCCAGCGTTGCCAATTACAACATTTCAAAAACCCAATATTTGCGCGATAGTGCATTGATGGTAAAAGGTTTAAAATCCAAATTAGAAGTTGAAAATCGTAGGATAAAAATGCAAGAAGGCTTGGCCAAAAAAATCAGTTCCGAGAATAAATATAAAGTGGCCTTAAACAGTTTGGAGAATACCAAATTTGAAATTCGCACCATACAAGCCGATTTTGGGGAAAAGCTAGCAAAAGCTGAATCGGACAGATACAGCTCCATTAGCGCGCAGCTAGAAAGCGAATCGGAGGTTGCTGGACTTAGAAACTCACTGAACAATTATATTATCAGAAATGGCTTTTATATTATTACGGCACCACAAGATGGCTATGTAACAAAAACCTTAACCCGAGGGTTGGGCGAATTGGTAAAAGAGGCTACACCGGTGTGTACCATAATGCCATCACTGGTAAACATGGCAGTAGAAATGTATATTGAGCCTGTAGACATGCCATTGGTGCAAAAAGGCAATTACATTCGCTTTGTATTTGATGGTTGGCCTACCGTAGTATTTTCAGGCTGGCCCCAATTTTCACACGGCACATTTCCAGGTACTGTGTTTGCTATCGACAAAACGCCATCGGAAAATGGGAAATACCGCATTTTAGTGGCACCCCACAACACTGAGAAAAAATGGCCCGAACAATTAAGGGTAGGCACTGGAGCACGTGGATATATGCTGCTAAAAAAAGTATCGGTATGGTACGAAATCTGGAGGAAATTAAATGGATTTCCACCGGATTACTATGTAAGGACAAATAAAAATAGTGCTAAAAAAAATGAAAAATAACCAAATTTTATTATTGTGTTTTATTTTTAATTGCACTACGGCCATAGCCCAAGACACATCGAAGGCAATAGGCTTACCTGCGGTGTTACAACTGGTGGGACAAAACCACCCCATGGTGAAATATTCAGCACTTATTCCATTTAAAGCTGGTGCCGCATTAACCATAGCACGCGGTAATTTTGACCCACAATTTAATTATTTTAGAGACCAAAAATATTACGACAACACGAATTATTATGAGTTGCAGCAATTGGGTTTGCAACTGAACACCTTGTCCCCCATTAGTATCAATGCCGGTGTAGAGCAAGCCAATGGAACCTATTTAAATCCGGAAGAAAAAACACCATCAGGAGGCTTGTATTACTCTGGAGTATCTGTATCATTATTGCGCAATGCACTAACAGATAAAAGACGAACATTGTTAAGACAGAGCAAACTCATAAGGGAACAAAGTTTTTTTGAACAGCAAATCGTTCTTAATGAATTGGGCAGGGAAATTATTGGTGCCTATTTAGATTGGGTAATGGCAGAGAAAGAGAAGGCTATATATACTAGGGCCATTACATCTGTAGAAGAAAGACTGGTTGCCATTAGGCAAGAAGTAATTGCCGGATCGAAAGCAGAAATAGACACATTGGAGACCTATGTTTTGG
>JADYZD010000355.1 GCA_020853295.1 Bacteroidia bacterium
AAATTTTGATAGCCTTGTTGGTTTTGGGCAAGTAACAATTGGTGAAACCTGCGGTCTTTTTGTCCGCCACTAAATGATTTTATGTGCCTATCGGCAACCATATAAAACTCACAACCGATAATGGGTTTAAGGCCTTCTTTGGTAACTGCTTGGTAAAACTCAAATGCACCAAACATGTTGCCATGGTCGGTAATGGCCAATGCAGGCATCCCGTCTGCTTTGGCTTTTTTTGCCAAACTTTTGATGTTGGCAGCCCCATCTAGCAGGGAATATTGGGTATGAACATGTAAGTGTGAAAACTGCGGCATAAAGTGTATAGAAACAGTTTTCGAAGTTAATTTCCAAAGCCGGATAAGGCTTGGGGTGTGGACAAAAAGGGGATATTATGCCTATTTCTTAATTGGGCGTAGTAGCCGTCTTGATTTTTTCAATTTTTACTTTGGGAGCTGGTTCCGGTTTTTCGGGTTCAATTTTAGGCTCCACATATTCGTACAAGGTGGTATCCATGCTTGCACCTTCTTTGGTGTATTCCAATTGCCAAAGCATTTGGCCCTTTTTGTATTCACTTACTGATTTCAACTTTCCATCTTCATAGTATTCTTCACAGTAACCATGTCTTGAACCATTGGGGTTAAAATCATCAAATGTTGCAATAGGATACATCTGAGACCTCTGACCAGATTCATAAAAGAATTCTTGCAACACCCTTTGGCCGTGTTCATTGTATTTTTCTGAACTCACCAATGTGCCTTTGCTATCGTAGTATAATCTTATCTTTCCGGTGTCGGGCAAGTAATAAAAAGTTTCCACCAATTTGCCATCATAACGCACAGAATCATACATCATTTTATTGGCTTTTACCAATTTTACATAGTTATTGCGGTCTAATTTATAAGGCTTGGCCGCAGGTTTCTTGTCACCTGAGCAGGAGTATAATATGATCGCCAGAAGGGATAAAGCGAAATATTTTTTCATATTCAATACGAAGATAAGCGTTTCAATCAAAGTGTCAAGTATTTTTGCAAAATGCATTTGGGGAGCCTACAAGTTTTTGATTTTAAGAACCATACCGAACAAAGTTTCGAATTTGGCCCTCAGATTAATGCCATCACAGGGCTTAATGGAAGCGGGAAGACGAATATTTTGGATGCCATCTATTATTTGTCGAATACCAAGAGTTTTTTCAACGGAATTGACCAACAATTGATACGCACTGGGGCCGCATTTTTTTCATTGCATGGTTGGTTTGTAGACGAGTCTGAATACGACATCCTCATTTCTTTTACAGATAAAAGCAAAAAAACGGTGAAAAAAAATGGCAAAACATACAGCCGTTTACTAGACCATATTGGCCTTATTCAATCTGTATTTATTACACCCTATGATATTTCTCTGGTTTTGGATGGGAGTGAAGACCGCAGGCGGTTTATGGACTATACCCTTTGTCAAACCAACCGTGAATACTTGGAAAATTTGTCATTTTACAAAAAAATTCAAGACCAAAGAAATGCCTTTCTAAAAAAATGTGAAGGACGCTATGTGGATCCAGATGTACTCGAAAGTTTTGATGCCCGATTGATACCCAGTGCGGGTAAAATATTTGCAACACGCAAGCAATTTATTGCTGATTTTATGCCCTGGTTTTATGAATTTTATTCTTTTCTATCTGGAAACAATGAGCAAGTAAATATTGAATATTTATCTGAATTGCATGAAAAAGAATTCTCGGAAATATTGGACGATAATAGAGAACGTGACAGGATATTGATGCGCACCAGCAGCGGAATTCATAAAGATGATTTGGATTTAAATATTAACGGGTTTCCATTAAAGAAAATGGGTTCACAAGGCCAAATAAAGAGTTTTGTTATTGCAATGAAATTGGCACAATACAGGTTTTTTTTAGAGAAAACCGGACACAAACCCTTGTTGTTGTTGGATGATATTTTTGAAAAAATAGACGCCCAACGGGCAGGGAAATTGATGGAGTTGGTGGCAAACGATTATTTTGGTCAGATTTTTATTACGGACACGCATGCAGAAAGGGTAAAGCATCATTTAGAGCATGTAAACGCCAACAAAATGTATTTTAGCTTGTAATTCGCCTTAATCATTGGCTGTTACCGTATAGATGGGTTGAAGCGCCAAATAATCATTTCCTCATATTTATTGGTTGTAGAGATTTTGATTTGAAGTCGAATAAAATCAATCGTATGAAATTAAAATCAACCATTAAAGGTATGCTGGCTGCTGCTGCATTCCTTAGTTCAGGTGTTCTTGGCGCCTGCGATCTGTCTTCTTTTACGCTGAATGGGGTCACCAATTTGGGCAACAACAAGTACAAAATTGACATCACGTTTTGTGCGGGTGGTGGCAAATCAAGTACGCGATATGGAGCTGACCAAATGACCACCAATTTTGCCTTTTACCTGAGTCAAAATGCCACGGTAGACACCATGGACAAATTGTTTTTAAAGAGCCCTATGACGGGAGACACTTTATGGGCAGAGAAATTTATTGACGATAGCAAAATTTCTGTGGCTTATGATGCCTCTGTTTTGTATTATTTGTCGCCCCAATGGAATAAAGTTTGGGCTTGTATTAAACCCACTTGTGGCGCGGTACAAACGGTTTGTGGTTCTCTATCTATAATCACTAATGGATTGCCCGATTCCATCTGGTGCAGGGGCATGGAAGCGGCAGGAAATATTCGCGGTGGATGCACCAAATTGTACGTTTTCCCCCGTTGTTATTATACCACATTAACGGCTTCTTTGGGTGCCGATAAATTGGTGTACAAAGGATATAGTCCTACCTGTGCAACATTGGCGCCTGCAGCAACCGGTGGTAGCGGAAGTTATACCTATTCATGGTCCAATGGCTCTACAGCTTCTTCACAATCTGTTTGTCCTACCGTGGCTACCTCTTATTGGGTAAAGGTTACAGATGGTTACGGTTGTAGCAAAAGAGACACCGTTGTAGTGAATATAAAAGATGTGCGTTGTGGATCAAACTTTAATAAAGTGTCATTGTGTTATAACAATTCTAATAAATGTGTAAGCAATAGCAGTGCAGCTTATTATTTGAATTTGGGCGCAACTCTTGGCGCATGTGGATCTGCTGCGTATAATCCAGATGCCAATGCTGCTGAAGATGTTGAAACCGCATTTGATTTTTATCCCAACCCTGCATCTGCAGAATTCACCATAGAATCTGCACTAAAAGGCAACTACAAAATTGGAATTTATAATATAGAAGGCCAACTCATTAAAAGCGTTTTTGAAGGCGAATATGTTGCTGATGAAAAAGTGATTTTTGACCTACAAGTAGTTGAGTTCTCAAAAGGAGTGTATATCATCCGCACTACAGGAACCTCAATTACAGGAGAAGCCATTGCCATTTCTAAGAAATTGGTAATTCAATAATTTGGGTTTTGTTGTATTTGAAAATGCCCCTATTTTAGGGGCATTTTTTATTTGTATAAAATAATAATTACAATTTACTTATAGGAGATGAAATGCATCAATACATCGCATTTAGGGGCTCAATGTTTAAGCGAATTCCTAAATTCACCCAAGTGCCTTCCTGTTTGTTCCAGCCGCTTTGAATGCGTTTTTGAAATCCAAAATCAAAGAACAAATTGTGTTTAAATTGGTAGCTCAATTCGAGTCTAATATTTTGAATGTTACTTGTATTTCCCTGTAACAATTTATTTCCATAATCCATTATTCTGGTATCGTTGGATTTGTAAATATTGCCTCCATTATTTTTGCCGGAATAGTATGCACTATCTTCACCTTTTTTTGCGGAAATAATGGTAGTGGTGAATCTTATTTTAGGCAAGCGTGCGGGTTGAAAAATGGCCCTGAAAAGCATCTCTCTGAAGTTCGCACCAAGCGGGTGGGCAAGGGGTTGGCCATAATGGTTCCAACTTTGACTGCTTCGATAATGGG